>DEPV01000097.1 GCA_002358955.1 Erysipelothrix sp. UBA3383
ATTAGATGACTATATTGAACAAGGTGGTAATGTGATTGACTGTGGTCGATACTACGGTGCTGGACAATCTGAGTTAATCTTAAAAGAATACTTGGATGCACGTGGTAATCGTGATGATTTAATCATTATTGATAAGTGCTGTCATCCCATCATTACACCTGATGGAAAACACCATCCAGGCTACTGGCGTGTTAAACCGGATTTAATTACTGAGGATCTGCATTACAGTCTGTATCATGTGGGTGTTGATTACTTTGATATCTACTTAATGCACCGTGATGATGAATCTGTATCCGTAGCATCCATTATGGACCGTTTGGAACAACATCACTCTGAAGGATTAATCAAGGCTTATGGTGTGTCAAACTGGTCACTGGCACGTGTTCAGGAAGCATATGAGTATACACAAAAAATGAACTATAAAGGCTTTGCGGTTAACAACCCTTCATACTCATTAGCACACGTTGAAAAACCACGTTGGGTTGGAACAATCTATGCAGATGATGCCTATGCTCAATGGCATAAAAACACAGACTTAACACTGATCAGTTGGGCTGCTCAAGCACATGGTTTCTTTGCAGATATCTATCCAAAAGATGGCAGTGCACCTCAAGACATTCAAGATGCATTCTTCTCAGAAGGCAACTTCAAACGTTTAGAACGTGCTCAAGAATTGGGTGAGAAATACAATGTTGACTCAATCAACATTGCCCTTGCTTATGTTATGTGTCAAGATCTAAACTTAGGTGTTGTTATTGGAAGTCGTAATACCGATGAATTCCATTCAAGCATCCGTACTTTAGATATTAAACTAACACCAGCAGAACTTGCTTACTTAGATCTAAAAGCAGATTCATACCAATAATTAATACAATTTAAGTAAAACAAAAGAGTGGGTTCTTGACCCACTCTTTTGTATGTATTAAAACACATTTTTAATTATTTACTTAGTTTCTTGAAATACAATCCGACACCATAGAGAATTGCAGTGTAGATGACTAAATTAAAATAAACATTCATAAGGCTTGGAAAGAAGTGTTCCAGTATAAAACTGACTACAAATGCTGAAATAAAAGCAATCAATACCATCTTCCATGTATATTTCATTTTCTCTTATCCTATTTATATGCTCTTTGATATTGAACTGGAATTAAATCATTACGACGACGTTTGTTAGCCTGTGTCAATAACCACTGTGGATCACTGAGTAATAAGCGACCCATTGCAACTAAATCAGCACGATCATTTTCTAAGATGTCACTGACTAAATCAAGTTCAGTAATTAATCCACAAGCAATGACAGGCACATCCAAGACTTCCTTAATGCGTGTTGCAAAGGGGACTTGATAGCCTGGGTGTAGACGTGTTGGACGGATGGGAGTAATACCACCACTTGATACATGAATGATATCAAAGCGATCTTTAACAGGACGTAATATCTCAATAATATCATCCACATCATAACCATCTTCCTCATAATCAGTAGCACTGATACGAATGGAAAGCATGCGATCCTTAGGCCATACCATCTCTATTTCATCCAAAAGTTCACTTAAGAACACACTTGGATCTGCATATTTATCATTTCTCTTATTTGTAATTGGAGAAATAAATTGAGAAATTAAGTATCCGTGGGCACCATGGATTTCTAAAGCATCAAAGCCAACATCGGCTGCTCTTTGTGCTGCATCTTTAAAGTCTTTAAATACTGATTGAATCTCATCATAAGATAACTCGTTGGGTGTTTTTGAATTCTCATCAAAGGCAATTGCACTGGGCGCATAAATGGTATCAACACCATCTATCGCTGTACATTTACGACCTGCATGATTCAGTTGAATCCCAATCTTAGAACCCAATTCCTGGACATTGGCAATAAGGGGTCTAAATGCCTCTTTTTGCACATCGTTCCATAAGCCCAAGCACTGATCTGTAATACGACCCTCTGGTGATACTCCAGTTGCTTCAACAACAATATATCCCACTTGACCAATCGCACGTGCTTGATAATGGGTTGTATGATGCAATGAAACAATACCATCATGATTCATACAGGAATACTGACACATTGGAGCCATTACGAGTCTGTTTTTAAACGTTATGGGTCCACATTCATAATCTTTAAAAAGTTTCATAAGTACCTCTTTTCTAAATAGATTATATCATGCTTTTCATCATGGTAAGTGGAAGTCTTAAGGAATTGTTTGTTTTAAGACAGATCATAATTTATAAATGAATCCCTTAGGACATTAGTACTTTAAAGCCTAATTAGTCATGAGGTGATTTTATAACAATTAAAACATTACCCTATAATCTAAGACCCCGTGAGAAGGCATTTCTTCATGGTGTAGCATCATTATCAGATCGGGAATTGGTGGCTCTATTCATTCGTTCGGGTACTTCTAAAGCATCTGCCTTAGACATAGCTGATGAAGTCTTAAGAATATCCAATGGACTGCGTAATTTTCTGAAGTTAAGTCGTGGTGATTTTATTAAAATATCAGGGATTAAAGAAGTGAAGGCATTGGAACTTGAGGCCATTGGTGAAATGAGCCGTCGTATTGCTAAACCCTCATTTGATCAAGCCATCAATATTCATGATGGCGGGGATTTGATGGTATGGCTCAATCTTGAAATTGGTTATAAGGAGCAAGAACACTTCTTGGTTATCTTTATGAACAATCAAAACAAAATCTTATCCTACCAAGTTCTGTTTAAAGGCACAGTAGACTCATCAACAGTCAGTCCCCGGGATGTCTTTCGTACAGCACTTGAACTCAGTTCAACCCGCATCATCTTGGTTCACAATCATCCTGGTGGCACACTGCTTGCTAGTCAGGGAGACATTCAAGTCACTCGCAGTATGGTTTTAGCAGGCCATTACATTGGAATACGCGTGATTGATCATGTCATTGTTGCTCAAGGTCAATTTATCTCCCTGATGGATCAGCATGCTCATCTTTTTGAAGTTTAAACACAAGTGTGATTGATTAGGGAACCTAGAAAGAGAAGGAATTCTCTTTTTTTTTCATGTGAGACTTTGTTTATCACCCCAATTTCTTTTCTATTGAGACAAGACAAGGTATAATACCCTTAGTAGAGGTGTTAAACATGAAAAAGCGTTCCAAACTGACGGATGTGCTCATAAAGGTATTAGCCGTCATTATTGTCTTATTAATTAGTATGAATGTATTTAAACATAACGTTTACGTTCAATCCGTTGATCGTAATTTTTTTAGTTTTTTCTCAATGGTTCGCTATGGACTGATTGATTATCCGGTTCAAACCATCAGTGATGTTTTTAAAGACACTGCTACACTTTGGGATGTCCGTTCTGAAAACGATGCTTTAAAGAAAAAGTTAGATTATGATTACCACTGGCAATCACTCATCGATGAATTACAAACTGAAGTGGATGAACTGAAGGCTCTTAATGATCTGAAATCCGTATATTCTGATCGTAGCTTACGTAGTGCCACTGTGAAAAATACCGCCATTGAAGCATGGAATCAAACTTTTGAGATTGATCGAGGCAGTGCTGATGGTATTAAGGTAGGGGATGGGGTTATTAATGCTCAAGGTATTGTAGGTAAGGTCATTTCAGTCAATGAAAATCAAGCTACAGTATCCACTATATTTGCAAATAATGAACACTCCCAAGTTGCTGTTAAGATTAAGGTAGCAGATGGCCTATATGTTAATGGGATTTTGCAATCCTATGATTCCAACACTGAATTATTCAGCATTCGACTGCTTGAGACACATACTTCAGTAACTGAAGGCATGAGTGTTTCAACCTCAGGTATGGGAGGAATCTTCCCGGCTGGCTTTTATGCAGGGACGATTGATTCTGTAAAAGAAACTGCAGACAGCTTAGGGACGATTGTATACATGACCTCCCAAGTCAACTACAGTAATATTAAATATGTTATGGTGGTGGGTCAAGAATGAGAACCGTACGTTTAATGCATGCTTTGTTTCTGGCAGGACTTGTTCTCTTAGATACCATTCTTGCCGTTGTTTTCAAGAATGTTGGCTTTGGTGGGATTAACTTTATCTCATCGTTTGCCTTCATTGGTCTATTGTTATTTCAACAAACTGATTCCAACACAGAATTGATTGTCAAAATATTGTTTGTAAGCACATGGTTGGAACTTAATCATGTAGATTCATTTCCAATCTTTATTGCTTCTTATTTACTGACATTCTTAATCATGGGTATCATCAAAACCTTAGTGGGGAATGAAATTCAAGAATTCTATATTTTAGTCATTTTAGCACTGAGTCTTAAAGAACTCATCACCTATATTTTACTGATCAGTTTAAAGAATCTTGATATGTCATTGATGACCTTTATTGTTCAACGCAGTTTTTGGGTAATCATGGGATCACTTGTCATGATTCCATTTGTAGTATCTTTAAATAAAAAGATGCTCCGCAGAATCTTACAAAAAGCACAGAATACATACATGCGCTAGAAGGAGCCACTTATGAAAGCTTTACTTGAGAAAATTGATTCATTCATCGATCGACAAGGATTCAAACGTCTGGCATTACTATGTCTTGCCTTGATTGTTGTCCTCTTGCTGAATTTAACATGGCCTATTTGGAATCAAATATACAGTATGGTCATCTTAATTCTAAAGCCTTTCATCATTGGATTTGGTTTTGCTTATCTGATTCGACCTGCCGTAGTCTTCTTTGAAAAGAAACATATTTCACGAAGACTCTCAGTACCCTTAATGATCACAGCCTTCATTTTGGTCTTTGTCTTTCTAATAGCAAGTTTAATGCCAAGCCTTATTGAAGACTTAAGTCAGTTGTTTGCAAACTTTGGCGATGGGATTCAAAGTCTGTATCAGTGGTACTTGGATCAAGGAAACAGTGTTCCTTCACCCATCATTTCAAATGTTGTGGATCAATTGGTGAAAGCTTCTGATAACTTAATTCAAAGCATTCCCAACATTCCATTAATTGTAAGTAGTTCCATCAACTCCATCATCAGCGGTATTACAACCAGTTTATTCTCATTTGTAATTGGTTTATATTGCATTATGGATTATGAGCGCATTGCTGATTTTACAATGGAACAAGCCAAAGGCTTATCCGATAAATTATACTTATCTCTTAAAGTGATTAATGAATCTGTACGTACTTACCTGAGTTCACTACTGGTAATTATGCTGATCACATGTGTTGAGTACAGTTTATTTTATTTCTTAGTAGGGCATAAATATGCTCTTATCATGGGTATCTTATGTGCCTTTGGATTGCTTGTTCCTTATGTTGGAAGTATTGCAGTAAACACCTTGGGGCTTATTTCAGGATTGGGACTTGGTACACCACGCATCATCATGATCGTACTGGGGCTTTTAATTCTACCCAACTTGGACTCCTATTTGATTTCACCCATAGTTTATAAAAAACGTAATGCTGCAAATCCTTTATGGTCCTTATTTTCTTTCTTTGCCTGTGCAACCTTGTTTGGATTTGTCGGTGTTCTTGTATCAACACCACTGTATTTCTCCATCCGTGCCGTCTTGCAATTAAGAAAAAACAATTGGACTTTAGAGAAGTGATAAATAGTGTATAATAAAGACTAGATGAAGAGGTAAGTTATGAAACGACAATATCAATTAGCAATGCTTATAATGGTTTTATTAGTGAGTTTAACGGGCTGTGTGCCTAAGGTGCGTAATGTCATTGTCACCAATTACCCCAGTGAATTTCTGATGCGTCAATTAGCAGGAAACCGTGTTAATGTGGAACGTCTTGATACCGGAGCACAAATTCAAAATGCAGGTCCGGTCAGTGATTATCAAAAATTAATTAAAGATGGGGATGTCATTTTTTACATCAATGAATTACAACCGTATTGGGATCTTGTTAAAGATGATTTAACCAAGGCTGATTTGAAGATGATTGACCTTGCTGAATTCACATCACTGTATCCCTTCAAACGCTATACTACCTTGAGTGCTGGTAATGATAATGCTCAGGCTGTAGTAGAACAGGAATACTATAAGGGGATCAGTGAGTCGACAACTGACTTATACCACCAAGACCCTGTGCTTTGGGTAGATCCTAAGACCATGACATCCATGGCAAGTACGATGAAAGACTGGTTGATTGCAAGTTATCCAGATGAGCGTAAAATCTTTGAAGCCAACTTTGAAAGTTTAAAAGTGGAATTGGTTCGCTTGCAAGCAGATTTCTCAAGTATCAAAACAGATCTTGATAAGTTGCAATTGGTGACGATGACACCATCCTTTGGAAACTGGCAGAAGTCCTTTGACATTGGCATCTATCCGGTGATCATGTCAAAGTATGGTACCTTGCCAAGTGATAGTGAACTGGATATCATTCGAGAGCGCATTATCAATGAGGGTGTTGAATACATTGTATTTGAAGAAGGTATGGATCAGGAGACAACAGCCCTATACAACAAATTGAAAACAGAACTTGATTTAACCGAAGTGAAATTAAGCTCCTTATATAATTTAAGTGAGAAAGACCAAGAATCGAATGTCGATTATATTACAAAGATGTACCAAAATTTAGAAACCCTTGAAGCACTTGGTCAATAGCACAAGGGTTTTGTTATTTATGAAAAGAGGAAATGTATGAAGAAGTTATTATTGATTGATGGAAACTCAATGCTTTTTAGAGCGTATTATGGAACCCGTGCCCGAGGGCCGATGTATTCAAGCAATGGTGTTGCTACCAATGCTGTCTATGGTTTTTCAACCATGTTGAATAAAGCCTTAGAAATGATGGAACCCACACACATCTTAATTGCCTTTGATACTAAAGATAAGACATTCAGACATAATATGTTTGATGATTATAAGGGAACTCGTACTGAAATTGATCCTGATCTGGTATCGCAGTTTGAACTGATTCGTGAGTATCTGGATGCTTATCCAATGGTTCGTTATGAACTCAGTGGTTATGAGGCGGATGATATCATTGGTACCATGGCTAAAACCTGTGTTGATTACCATGTTGAAATCTTAACTTCAGATCGTGATATGTTGCAATTGATCGATGATCATGTGGATGTCTTACTGATGAAAAAGGGGCTTACTGATATTGTTAAGATGGATCTAGCAGCACTTCACAATGAGTTGGGTATTACCCCCTCACAAGTCATTGATTTAAAAGCGATGATGGGAGATACGGCCGATAACATTCCAGGAATTCCTTCAGTTGGTGAGAAAACCGCTCTGAAGTACATTGAAGCTTATGGCTCACTTGATGGTTTGTATGAAAATGCAGAGAGCATTAAGGGGAAAGTCGGGGAGCGTGTTCGTGAGAATAAAGAACTGGCGTATATGTCTTATGAACTTGCAAAGATTCATACATCGGTACCCTTAAATTTTGCAATGGATGAACTGATTTATAATATTCCTAATGATTCATTGAATGCTTTTTATCGTAAATACGATATGAACTCTTTGATTACAAGTGACTTTGAAACTGAAGTACTTGAGAAACAAGAGATTGTACGTTCTCAATTGAGTGAACTGGATCTTGATGGTCCGCTTGCCTTACATCTTGATATGAAGAAGAAAGATCTGCAAGGGGCTTATCTTTCAGATGGTCAGTCTGTAGTCTATCTGACACAGATGGAAATGATTTCTGACACACTGTTTCATCAAGTGCTTTTAAAAGAGGATTTAGTGGTCCTGCAAGCTAAAAAACTCTATCATTTTGCAATGGATCATGCACTGAATTACTCTACTGGCTATGATGATCCTTTAATACTAAGTTTCATTTTGGATGGAACCATTACAACCCTTGATAAATTTAAGGATCACCATGATTTATGGTTCCATGAATATGACGATGCTGAGAAAGAAGAGATGCTTGCTTTATCACTCCTTGGTATTTTTGAAACATCACACCAAGAAGCTCAAACAAACGACGTTTTATCCGTTTATGAAAACATTGAAAAACCGCTGATCTCAGTTTTAGCAGCAATGGAACACGAGGGGATTTCTGTTGATGTTAATGTCCTTAATGATGTTGCAGAGAAAACCGCTGAAAAGATTGAAGCACTAAAAGCGGAAGTCTTTGCAATGGCAGGGATGGAGTTTAACTTAAATTCACCCAAACAATTAGGCGAGGTCCTTTTTGATCATTTAGAAATACCAAGTAAGAAAAAACGTTCTACTGCAGTGGGAGTCTTAGAAGCTTTAGCAGATGAGTATCCAATTATGAATCCAATCTTGGAATACCGTAAATATTCCAAGTTGCATTCTACTTATGCGGTTGGTCTTGCTAAGTTTATTGAAGCAGATGGTAAGATCCATACTGACTTTAACCAACATGCTACAGCAACAGGAAGACTCTCATCAAAAGATCCTAACTTACAAAATATATCTGTAAGGGATGAAGAGACACGTGTCATTCGATCTGCATTTAAGCCCAGCCCTGGTAATAAGTTAGTCAGCATTGACTACTCACAAATTGAATTGCGAGTCTTAGCTTATGCAGCACAGGAAGACAATATGATTTCAACCTTTAATGAAGGGCAAGACATTCACTCTCAAACAGCAAGTAAGATCTTTGAAGTGGATGAGGTTAACAGCGATCAAAGACGTCAGGCTAAAAGTGTTAACTTTGGGATTGTCTATGGTATGTCAGGATTTGGTCTTTCCAAACAACTTGATATTTCTGTAAGTGATGCCAACCATTTCATTCAACGATACAATGATATCTATCCGAAAATTACAGAATACATGGATGCACTTGTGACTCAATGTGAAACGGATGGCTTTGTAGAAACCATCTTCAAACGCCGCCGTTACATTCCTGAAATCTCATCCAGCAACCGTGCTGTTAAAGACTTTGGGAAACGTGCTGCAATGAATGCACCCATTCAAGGGACTGCAGCAGATATCATCAAAATGGCAATGATTCAAGCTTATGATTTAATTCAAGAGAAACACTATCAGTCAAAGATGTTACTTCAAGTGCATGATGAGTTGGTCTTTGATGTTTATCCTCAAGAGCAAGGTGCATTCATCCAAGATATGGTTGATATGATGGAAAATGTTGTTGACTGGCCTGTAAAATTAGAGGTATCGGTTGATATCAATGATGACTGGATGGGTGAATAATGCCTGAATTACCAGAAGTTGAAACGATTATACGCACGCTTGAAAAATCACTCTTAGGAGATACCATCCTTTCAGTAGATTTAAGGTATGAGCCACTGCTAGAGACCACTTCACCCTTTACTTTGGATCATTTAGTAGGTGCAAGCTTTACAGAATTTAAACGTAAAGGGAAGTACTTGATCTTTGGTTTTGATCATGGCTTGTACTGGGTGGTGCACCTTCGTATGGAAGGGAAGTATTATCTTTATAATGATCAAACACCCCCTACAAAACATACGCATCTTTTGATGACTACCAATTATCGTTACATCCATTATTTAGATACGCGTAAGTTCTCAAGAATGGCAGTTGTCAGTGATTTAGAAAACTATCTAGCAAGTAAGAACTTAGGTCTTGAACCTTTTGATGAAGGCTTTGATGGTAAGTATGTTGCATTCAGGGCCAAACGTTCTACCCGGGCCATCAAAAACATCTTACTGGATCAATCCATCATCAGTGGACTTGGTAACATTTATGCCGATGAGGTCTTATTTGATACTGCGATTCATCCTTTAACAAAAGGAACGAAACTTACTTATAAACACTATGAAGCGATTGCTCAATCATCGGATAAAATTCTTACTAAAGCCATCGCAGAAGGGGGTACAACAATACGGTCTTACACCTCTTCACTGGGTGTTACCGGATTATTCCAAGTCTCATTAAAAGCATATGGACAGGCAGGCAAACCATGTTCACGTTGCTCAACAACTTTAAAACGAATCATCATCAGCGGACGTTCCAGTGTCTTTTGTCCTGAATGTCAAAAGGAGAAAGTATGAAAATTGCGATCACAGGATCCATTGGATCTGGTAAATCATCACTCAGTAAAATCATCCAAGATATGGGTTATCCAGTCTATGATACGGATAAAATGGTCCATGCTTATTATGAACCACAAGGTGCTGCCTATCATGATTTATTGGATGCTTTTGGACCTAGTATTGTAAGTCCTTCTGGATCCATTGATCGAAAGGTGCTCAGTGATGTGGTTTTTCGTGATAAAGAAAAACTCAAACAACTGGAATCACTGGTTTATCCTCACCTTCAAGAAGAAATCTTGAGTCGTGCTGATGATGGACTGATTTTCTATGAAGTTCCGGTCCTTTATGAATCTGGATTTGACGTCTACTTTGATGCGGTTGTGATGGTTGCAGCAGATATACCACTAACCCTGCAACGCCTTGAGAAGCGTGGCATGGATGAGGCTGAAGCCAAACGTCGCTTAAGCCATCAAATGAGTCCGCAATTAAAAATTGAAAAAGCAGATTATCTGATACAAAACGATGGTGATCTGCAGGCACTAGAAAGTGCAGCAAAAGCATTACTCAATACATTAAAACTAAAGGAGGCTGTATGATACGTTATAAAGTTTATCAAGATTTTACACTTACACAAGATCATTTGGATGCACTGAATCTTTTGTACCAACCGGTTTTGTCTTATCCTGCAGTATCCTTATATTTAACACTGCATGCCAATGCACGCTACGAAACATTCATCAACCAACGCGATCTTCTCAGTACCTTACAAATTGATGCTCCTACCTTGGATGCATACCGTCAAGAACTGGAACAATTTAATTTAGTACAAACATTTCAAGAAGATGTTTTGGAATTAATCTTAAAGCCCTGTTTAACTCCATCGGAATTTTTAAGTCATGATGTGTATTCAAGGCTGTTTGCCATTGTTAAAGGGCAACATCAATTTGCATATTACTGTGATCTTTTCAGAAAACCAAAACCACAAAACCTTAACAATGATATCAGTGTTAAATTTGATGTCAGACGTGTGAGTTCGTGGGATTTAACCAGTGAAGAAAGCTATGCAAAGGCTGTCTCTAAGGAATTACAGCATTATCAATTTGATGCCCAGAGTTTCTTTGATAACTTCTTGTTATTTCCTAAAGAACTTCTGACACCTGATGTTCTTAAACTGGTTGCAGAATACGGGTCGAATTATAAAGTATCGCAAAATGATATGAAGTCGATGTTATTACAAACGGTCAAGCAAAATCCCAATGTCTTTGATGTTAAAATCTTTGCCCAACACATTGCAACACGACACGGTCAAGAATCCCTTGAACAAGTGGATAATGCTTATGATCTTGAACCGGTATCATTTCTTGCATACCTGCAACAATTTGAGGTTAGCCATGTTGATGAATCCATCATCAAACGCCTAAAAGATCGTTATACCTTTGAGAATGGTGCCTTCAACTTACTGATTGAAACCATGTTAAAAAATGGCCATACCCTCAATTACTCTTATGCCATCAGTATTGCAGATCCATGGGTTCGTCAAGGTGTTCAAAGCTATGACGATGCTCTTGCAGCTCTAAAACAATTTGAGCAACGCATGTCGGGTAAACCAAAGTCCAAAGGGGCGCGCAGTACAGCAGAACAACCGGTTTATTCATCTGAGAGTGAACAGGCTGATCAAGACTTGTTGGATGCATTCAAAGCGAATCTTTTAAAGGATTCAAAGGAAGGAGCATGATATGAACACCTTTGCTAATCAATATACTTTAAGTGAAGAGCAACTTCGCAACCGTTTGGAACTTGCGAATAGCCTTTTAGAACATCCTTGGGTTCAAGAATTCATGGATGCTTACACTTGTCCATTTGAAGTTTTAGAAACCAATGCGTATCGTTTTAAGAATTGGCTTGCTGCTAAAGAAAAAGCCAGCCAAGTGACGGTTTCAGATCTGGATCAAGATCCTCGTGCTGGGGGTTACTTTGACCTTCGTTATGATGCCGATCTTAAAATTCTGGAAGAAGTCTATACAGAAGTACCTCTGGTTGCACAACATCAAGAAGATATCGAGTATCTGAAATACTATCAACTGTTTGATTTGTCTAAAAACATGCAAAATGCTCACTTTGAGAAATTAAACTTGGATGATGTAACAACCAGTTACATCACCATTGCTCAAAAACTCTCTTCTTTTTATCGCAGTGATGAAACGGGCTATTATATCTATGGTAATTTAGGTGTAGGTAAATCATACCTTGCAGCATGTGTCTCTAATTATTTTGCAAAGCATCAAAAACGAGTTGTTTTTGTTCATGTACCCAGCCTTCTTAATCATATGAAACAACTGTTTAATGCACCTGCAGACATGGAACGCCATTTGCGCATTTTAAGAACAGTACCCCTTCTTGTACTTGATGACTTGGGGGCAGAACCCATCACATCATGGTCACGCGATGAAGTCTTGCTGTCCATCTTGAATGATCGTCTTGAAAATAAACGCAAGACCATCATCACATCCAATGCAACCCCTGAAATGTTACACAAGCTCTATGCGATTGATAATCGGGGCCATTCGGATGAGATTCGCTCGGCGCGCTTTGTCGATCGAGTCCTTGCACTAACAAAACCGTATGAAATTACGGGTAAAAATAGAAGAGTCCGTAAATAAGTGTCTTTGAATCATACTAAAATCGAAAAAAATTATACTATTGTTATAATTATCACTTATATAGTGGTATAATTCTATGTGAGGTGAATTATGATAAAAATAGGCATATTGACTTCTGGTGGAGATGCACCGGGAATGAATGCTGCGATTCGAGCATGCGTTCGTTCAAGTTTATCTTTAGGCATTGAAGTCTACGGAGTATTTGATGGTTATGAAGGACTTGTGAATAATAACATTCGACAACTGGATAGAGGCGATGTTTCGGATATTATTATTCAAGGGGGAACTGTACTAGGATCTGCACGTTTGGAAGAGTTTAAACTTGAATCCATTCGTCAGCAAGCAGTCGACAACTTGCATGCTCATGGCATTCAAGGTTTAGTTGTCATTGGGGGCGATGGTAGTTACCGTGGTGCCCAAGCGTTAAGTGCAATGGGAATCAACTGCATTGGAATACCTGCGACAATCGATAATGATATCGATTCAACAGATTATTCAATTGGTTTTGATACTGCATTGAACACCGTGATTCAAAACGTGGATAAACTGCGCGATACAAGCAGCTCCC
>DEPV01000007.1:0-6900 GCA_002358955.1 Erysipelothrix sp. UBA3383
GATGTGATTGCATTCCCTAAAAATGCATCAGCTCGTTGTCCTTTAACCAATGCACCAAGTCTTGCAACAGAAACTCAACTGCATGATTTACACCTAAAAATTGTTCCTAAAGACAAAAAATAATCAATTAAAAACAGGAGAAATCCTGTTTTTTTTATGTTTTGTGCAGTTTGGTGTTTAACTATGATGTTTATGTGTTATACCTTAGTGTTAAAGCGATATACCGTCATGCCGTTATATTCGTTACGATATAACTAGCAGGAGGTATGGGGATGAACGCTGTATTGGTTGTATTGAAAACATTGATGGATGCCAAAGGTTATTCTGAGTATAAACTAGCTCAGAAGTCTTCAGTGGCTCAAAGTACCATTAATTCCTTCTTCAATAAAAACAACATCCCATCCATACCCACTTTAATATTATTATGCGAAGGACTGGACTTAGATCTGGTCGAGTTTTTTACCTACTATAACTTTTATAATGAATTGATTGAACAAGATGTCGACTATGAGTGGACACACCATGATCTTAAGATTGCAGAAGAGGCTTCTAGCATTCCTCAATTTAAGAATAAGGGTCTTGAAATGAAGGTAGGTTTACTGAATCATGATCAACGGGTCGTGATTGAAGCACTGGTTGATCAGTTTCTTAAATTGGAGTTTGATGAAAAATCCTAAATTTGGACTTTTTGAATTCAATCCTTTACAAGCATATGCAGTATGTGATATAATATTACAGCAATAAGAAAGTAGAAGCACACTTCTCACCTGATGATTCAATTCGTAGGTAAAAGCTTAGGTCTATACAAACTATAACCTTTGAGTGTGATCGTGTATTCTTATATGACACACTTTTTTATTGTTTAAAACACCTGGGAGGTGAATAATATTAGTAGAAGATATGGAAATGATCGTAAACCGAAACCCAATGAAATGCTTAACGAAAACATTCGTTTTAAAGAAGTTCTCGTAATTGGAGCTGAAGGGGAACAACTCGGGATTATGTCGCGTCGCGATGCTTTAAATAAAGCAGCTGAAGCTAACCTTGACTTACTATGTGTTGCACCTAATGGTAACCCACCTGTAACTAAAATCTTAGATTATGGACGTCACCGTTATGAACAACAAAAGAAAGCTCGTGAGGCTAAAAAGCAACAACACGTTACTCAACTGAAACCAATTCGTTTATCACCAGTGATTGATATTGGAGACTTTAATACAAAAGTTCGTCATGCTCGTAAATGGCTTGAAGAAGGAACTAAAGTAAAAGTTGATATGCGCTTTAGAGGTCGTTTAATTACTCGTATTGAGGTTGGTCGTAAAACTATGGCAAACTTCATTGAAGAAGTAAGTGATCTGGGAACTGTTGAAAAACAACCGAAACTTGAAGGAAACACAATGTCAGTTGTGATTTCACCAAATAAGAAATAAAAGGAGGGCACATTATGCCTAAAATGAAAACAAAACGTACTTTAGCGAAACGTGTAAAACGTACAGGTACAGGAAAACTGAAAAGACAACACGCTTATGTATCTCACTTTGCAGCACATAAGTCACAAAAACAAAAACGAAACTTACGTAAAGGAACACTTGTATCAGCAAGTGATTACAAACGTATCAAACATTTATTACAGGATTAAGGAGGCTATGTTAAATGGCTAGAGCAAAAACAGCAGTTGCGTCACACGCACGTCACAAAAGAGTATTAAAATTAGCAAAAGGGTACTACGGTTCAAAACACACACTATACAAAACAGCAAATGAACAAGTAATGCGTTCATTACGTTATGCATACCGTGACCGTAAACAATTAAAACGTGAAATGCGTAAATTATGGATTACACGTATTAATGCAGCAGCACGTCTAAACGACATGAGCTACAGCACATTCATGCACGGACTAAAAGTAGCAAACATTTCAATCAACCGTAAAATGCTTTCAGAGATCGCAATTCACGATGAAAAAGGATTTGCAAACTTAGCAGCACGCTCAAAAAAAGCGTTAGATGAATTAGAAGCTTAATTAAATGAAGCCTAATGCCCGCAAAGTTTTGAATGAATTACTCGTTGATATTTTTAATAAAATTTTAATATTAGAAGAAAGATTTCATCGCGTTCATGGGGTAAAATTAACCATGAGTGAAATTCACACACTTGAAGGCATCCAAAAATCAGAAAGTAAAATGATGAGTGATGTAGCAAGTGCTCTGAGTATAACTCAGGGAACGCTTACCGTAACCATCAACCGACTGAGTCATAAAGGTTATGTGAATCGAACCCGAGACACCCAAGACAAACGAGTTTATCGTTTGGGATTGAGTGAGAAGGGTGAGGAAGTGATGGCCATTCATAATCAATTTCATGAAGATATGGTGGACCGTCTGCTATTACACTTAAGTGATAAGGACGAACATCTCATTGATTCCTTAGAGGACATAAACGAGTTCTTCAAAGAACTATACGAAATTTAAAAATAAGAGATACCCTTGCGGTTCTCTTTTTTTATGCATTAAGAAGTGTTATTATGATTGATATTGAGGTGAATTATGCAGACTAGAATGAACTTAAAAATACCTAAAAATACCCGCGTATTGATTACATCTGATATTCATGGCAACTTAGAACTCTTTGAAAAGGTTTTAAAAGAGATGGAGTTTACAAATGACGATATTTTAATCATCAATGGGGATGTTGCCGAAAAAGGAACGCAAAGCATTGCGCTTTTTAAGTACATTATAGAATTGAGCAAGACGCATCAAGTGTATATGACTTTAGGTAATTGTGATCACTTAATCAATCACTTCAGAGATCCCAGTAAAATTGAAGGCATGAGCAATTATATGAATTGGCGTACCTATACTGTGTTGCGTGAATTAGCTGTAGAAATGGGTTATATGGGGACTTATGAAGAACGTGTTGCTTATGCTTTTGAATATCATCAAGACATCATTGACTATGTTGAGGCACTTCCTTTAATCATTGAAACGGATGCTTTCATCTGTGTGCATGCGGGGATGCGTTGTGATTTAGAGGCAGACTTGCGCTTTAATACATCAGAGCCCAATTTTTATCAAAGTTTTTGTCACTTTCAAAAGCCAGTTATTGTAGGGCATTATCCAGTTTGTAATTACAGTGATGCAGAAATCAATCATAACATTCGCTTTGATTACAAACGTAATATCATCAGTATTGATGGTGCTAATAACATGAAACCTTTAGGACAATTGAATGTCTTAGAGTATTATAATGGGGACTATAAAGCCCATGCTTTTGATCATTTAGAGTATGTGTTAGCATCCCATGATCAAAAGGAGCATCTTGGAACACACATTCACTGGGGTTTTAATGAAATTGAAATCCTAGAAAAAGGGAAGGAGTTCTCTTTAGTCTACCACTCATATTCAAAAGAGAAGATCTGGGTCTATAATGGCTTTATTGATTTTGAAAAAGAAGAGATGTTGGAAGATACTACTGATAGCTTGTTGGAAGTAAAGAAACATGATCCCATCCACATTGCATTTGAAACCAATGATTATTACTACATCAAATGTCGTGGTTATGTTGGATGGTACAAAAAAACTCTAGATGTCTAGAGTTGTGTGAGTCGCTGATATTTTAAATCAGCGATTTCTTTATATATGGGAAGTTTAAAGGTCTCATACATGGAACAAGCCCATGCACACCACAAGACCAATAATGCCCCTTCATAGACTTTTAGTTTCTCACTGTTATACGGTATATCAACCAACTTGAAGTAAAGCTCAATGATGTCTTTACGCATCAATGGGTCAACAATATCATTTTCAGTAATTAAGGACATTAAGTCAAAATAAGGGTCGTTATCTAAAGCATATTCATAATCAATCATATAAGCTTTTTGAGATGTGAAAAGGAAATTTCCTTCAACACAGTCATTGTGACATAAGCGCAGATGACTTTTGAGTGCTTGAGCATCGTTGATGTAATGCAGATATGCCCCTAAATCATAGATTGGATCTTGTGCAGTATAGACTTCAAACTTATCTTTAAGATTGAATTCCTTACCCGATATTAAATGAGCATTATGAAGCTTTGCAATAAGTCTTGTAGCAGCTAGATAGCTATCTGGATCTAAAGTATGAGCATCATGAATGTACTCACTACACTTAATTCCAGTCTTTGGATCATAATAAATTAAGGGTGCATCCAGACCTAGATCTTTAATCAGGTCTAAGATTTTAGCTTCGTGTTCATAATCAAACATATGCATGTTTGCTTCTTTCGGTAATCTTACAACCAGGTCTAAAGATGCGGTTTTAATATGGTAGTTATCATTGGTAAGACCACTGGGAATCAGGGTCTTGGAAAGGATGGGTTCATCCGTTATTTTTTTTATAATTGATTCTATAGTCATGGTCATATTATAACACATGGTGTATAATTCAATCATTGAATGGAGATTACTATGAAAATAATTATTGCTTCACAAAATCAAGGTAAATTGAAAGAATTTAAAAGTATATTAGAGCCTTTGGGCTATGAAGTTTTATCAGCTGCTGATCTGGATGTGAATTTGGATGATGTGGTTGAGGATGGTTTAACCTTTGCGGATAATGCCTTAATTAAGGCGCGTGTCTTGCATGAACGTACTGGCTATCGTGTGATATCGGATGATTCAGGACTGTGCATCAGCGCACTGCCTGATATTGTAGGAGTGCATTCAGCACGTTATATGGGCTATGATACTCCTTATGAGATTCGTAATGCGACCATCTTATCACTATTAGAGGATAAGGAAGATAAGTCAGCAGCATTTCACAGTGTGATTGCACTTGTGGGAGAGGGTACTGAGGATACATTTGAAGGGATTATTGAAGGTACTATTGGTGATGCTAAAGGGACTGAAGGCTTTGGTTATGACCCTATTTTCTACCCTTTAAACAGTAGTGAATCTTTTGCAAGTATGGACTTGGATGCGAAAAATAAGATTTCACATCGTGCACTTGCAATTGAGAAGTTACTGCTTCACCTACAGAAAGAACAATCATGAAAAAAGGATTGTATACTGCAGGATTCATTGCTTTAATTTGCACGCTTGTCATTAGTAGTGTGCAATTTTTTAGTTTTCAAAAATCATATTATGCTAAAACTTATACACGCCTACAAACTGCTGAGACCATCGGTATTACACAAGCTGAACTGGATGAGGCTACTGTAGTACTTCTGGATTATATTGTGGGAGAGCGTGATAATTTAGATTATTATGTTAGCATTAATGGGGCCAAAGAAGCGATGTTTAATCAACGTGAAATTGATCATATGGTCGATGTTCAGGTTTTAATGATTCGTGTATTGAATTTACGTAATGTATTGGGACTCTTTAGTATCCTTGTGATTGCCTTTGCCCTCTACAAGCAAGACTATAAAGACTTGGTATTAATGAAAGAATCGCTGCAATTATGTCTGATGATTATGGGGTTGATTCTTGGATTTATTGGTATTTATGCCATTATTGACTTTGATGCTTTCTGGATTCAGTTTCATAAAGTCTTGTTCTCCAATGATTTATGGTTACTTGATCCTCGAACAGATCGACTGATCATGATGGTACCCCAAGAATTTTTCTCGGGACTTGTATATCGTATCATTGGGGCTATTGGTGTTATTGTAGTAAGTTTTATAGGGCTTTATATTGCCCTAGGAAGAAGGATTAGTTATGTTGCACATCGTACTTTATGAGCCTGAAATACCTCAAAATACTGGGAATATTATGCGTACATGCGCCAGTGTTGGAGCAACACTGCACCTCATTGAACCTTTAGGATTTATCTTTGATGAAAATCGAGTCAAGCGCAGTGTGATGGATTATACTGATATCTTAGAAGTGAAGCGTCATATGGATTGGGAAACATTTCTTGAAACTATGAATGGTGAGATGTTCTTCCTAACACGTTATGGTCAAAACAATCATTCTGACTTTGACTATAAAGCGCTGGATACTGATATTTATCTGGTGTTTGGAAAAGAGAGCAGTGGTATTCCAAAGGCCATCTTACAAGAACATCTTGATCATTGTTTTAGAATTCCTATGGTTGATAAGGCACGTTCCATGAATGTATCCAATACGGTTGCAATTGCTGCATTTGAAGTCATGCGACAATTGGACTATGAAGGGTTATCACCCTTTGAAGTTCAAAAAGGAAAGGATTTTATCCTGGAATGAAACGTCTTAAAATAGGGATTATCATCATGTATGTTTTCTTTATTTTCTTTCTTTTTGATTTAGCAATGACAGGTAAAACACTACTGAGTGTTCAATCGATAGATTCGGCCCTGGATTTACTCAATCATAAGCATCTTTTTTTAGTGCGTTTTTTTGGTGTTGTGATGGATTATGCTTACAGCATTCCTAAACTCATCACCGAAATCATCGCTATAATCCCCATTGGTTTAACATTTTTCTTTGTATATTTAGGATTGTTTGTGTGGCCTTATGTTAAAGGGGCTTATAAATATTTTTACTTCAGCATTCCTGTAGTATACTGTTTACTGTCAGTTTTTATCATTTTCAGTTTACAAAGTTACAATGTGAATTTTGTACTTACAAGTGTTAAAATTGTTGGTTTTATCACATTTCTAATTGCAATTGCCCTAATCCTGACAAGTCTTACGATAAGTTTTCTATTTGGGTGTGAGTTCATTGATGTTGTAAGGGGAGATGTTATAATGAAAAGAGAAAAGGAGCGTACTTATGATCGAAAACTTTAATGAATTTTTAAGTCTTGCATCATTATGCCTGATTGTTTTTGGATGTATCTATGGCTTTTATAAAGTCAATGAAGCATTTAAGAAGGATGAGGCTGTGGATGAGTATTACCGTGATCTCTTATGATTAAAAAACAAGTGGTCAGAAGTTCAAAAG
>DEPV01000007.1:6923-11046 GCA_002358955.1 Erysipelothrix sp. UBA3383
TATTCACAGGGTATCAGTTATCAAAACATCTTATTTTTATCGGCCATGTTGCCATTGAATGAAGACTCGGAATTAGTATCCGATGATATTAAAAAACAAACCCTTCAAGTGATTGAAAATTTAGAAAGTCTCTTAGAGGATTATGACTTGGATTTAAGTCATGTATTGAAAACAAATGTATCACTGACAGATATGGATGACTACAGTGTAATCAACCAAGTTTTTGCGATTTACTTTTCGCATCCATACCCTGCACGTAGTATTGTTGAAGTCAATCGATTGCCCAAAGATGCTAAAATTCAAATGGAATTTACAGTTGCTTTTGGTGGCGTAGAAATTGACGAGGAAGAGGATTATTGTGAAAGCTGTGACTAGTTTAAAGAAATTAAACATTTCAATTCGAGATATTATTTTTGTAGTGTGTGCATCGCTGTTCTCATCAGCTGCAGTAGTATGGTTTGTACGACCAGGACAATTGATACCAGCAGGTATTTCAGGGACAACCCAGTTAATTATCATGGGCTTTGAAACACAATTTGGGATCGTGATGTCTTATGGTCTTGTGTATTTGATCATTAACTTGATATTGTTATCCTTTGTGTTTAACAAATTAGGGAAGAAGTTTTTAATACTTTCATTTATTCATGTATTCTTAACATCAACCTTTATTGAAGTTTTACCAATGCTTAACATCACACAAGACATTGTGCTTGTTGCAATCTTTGGGGGGATGTTAAATGGGATCGGAAGTACCATTTCACTGCGTGCTCAAGGAAGTACGGGTGGAACAGACTTCATTGCTATTTATTATTCAATGGTTAAAAATAAACCGCAATGGGATAAAATCATGTTATTTAATGGAGCCTTGCTGATTTATGCAGGATGGACTTATAACTGGGATATTGCTTTTTATTCTATTATCTACCAATTTGTATCCACTAAATTGATTGATACCTATCACAATCGTTACAAACTCTCAAGCATTCATGTTGTTACTAAAAGACCTGATGAAGTATCACAGGCAATGCTGGCAGTAACACGTCATGGTATTACTAAAACGGATGCCATTGGAGTATTTAAACAACAAGAAACCAGTATTTTATACATGGTTGCCAGTGATTTTGAACTCAAGTGCATCTCTAAAGCCATTATGGAAGCAGATGAAAAAGCGTTCATTGAAATATCCACGGTTGATCGTGTAGCGGGGAATTATCGTCAAAAGCCACTGGACTAAGGTCCAGTTTGCTTTTTCTTAAAGGAGTATTGAATGAAAAAATTTATCGTGTTTTTAGCATCACTCTTATTTTTGGCATCTGGTCTTTTCTATGTCAACATCAAAGTAGCCCAAAACTCAATTAAAGGGGCAACAGGCTCCATTGCAGGTAGTGAGTATATTGAGCAGTGGGAAGAGCTTGTCTCTTTAACACCCATCATGGAACTGGTTCCTGTTGAATATAAAGAGGCGGTTGAAGGGGTTATGGATCAGGCTGTTAAAGATCCCAAGATTCAAGGCATCATTGAGGATCAAACCAATGGTGCACTGGATGATATTCTAAATGGTACCATGAGCTTTGATCAAGCTGCAATGACCCAAGATATGTTGGATGTGATTGATCAGTATGCTGATGAGGTTGAAAAAGCAACGGATCAGCAGGTTCCCAAAGAAGTTATAAAACAGAAGTTTGAATCCCGTATTACCGGATACAACCTTGAAACTCAGTATAAAAAAGTCATTGTCAAAGTACAAAAACAACTCACACCACAACAAAAAGAACTCTTAAGTATGGTGAGTCAATTCAATCAAAACACTGCTTTATATCTTTATGTTTCACTGATTTTAATGGCAGTATCTTTAGGCTTGATTGCACTCTTTAGCATCAGCAGTCTTTTTACAGTGTCACTGTTTGGTATCTTTATAGTCTTGATTAACAAGCTTGGTTTTAACCTTATGGGTGATCGTGTACTTGCAAGTATGCCAGAACTTAACATGGTATTACAAGACCAATTTTATACTACAGCAATTATCGCTCTAGCACTTCTTGCTGCATTTGGACTGGTTTTTAAAGTCCTTAAAAACCGTCATCGTTTCACTCTAGATTAAACTGTTAGCACCTTGAAAAAGGTGTTTTCTTTTTAGTTTTTAGACCTATAATAAGGCTTTATATCTTTATAAAAATAGTTTATTTAGCTTGTGTACATTTGTGAATTCTATGGGATAGACCAGACAGAAACTGAGCAAATTTGATTGAATTTTATTAAATTTCACATATATTGTGTTCGAAGGCATACAAATTGTATGATTTGGAGATAAAATGTTCATAAATGAGCACTTATATTTTGGATAAGTTATTCGTGATGCTATCATAATCATGGTGATACAATGATAACAAATATAAAACTTGTTAATTTTAAGTGCTTTGAAGATTTGGATTTGAACATGAGGGATCGACGTGGATCAACACGTAATTGTTCCATCATATTTGGTAATAACTTAACTGGGAAGACATCTTTTCTCAGCTCCTATGCATTCTTAAAACGATCGGTAGAGAATCTCTACATTATGAATCAAATGAATGAAAAACTATATTGTGATAAAATGGATGCATCCTATACCATTGTCTCAGAGTTGGCATCCAAGAATAATTTCCTTGATGTTGAAAAGCCAATGTTTCTGGAATGGGAGTTTGCACTCAATCGCAATCATTACAAATACCGTCTTGGTTTTACAGAAGGAACTCTGATTGAAGAGGGGCTTTATCGTAAAGTTAAAAATGAATTTGTACCAACCTTTACCTATGATGGTAAAACAGTAGTATGGGGAAATCGTACGATGGTAACCCTGTGTCGTGATAGTGTCCAAGATCGACTGGTTGAAAAAAACCACGAGTTTACAGTACTCTCGATTATTTATGATTATCAAAGGCAATTGGGTGCTGATAAGGCGAATTTGCACTCATCACTGGAAGGGGTCTTATCCATCATTGATCATTTAGTGATTGAAATTGATGGGGTATACTCTTCATCCACAGTCAATAAGGTTTTATACGGGGCACAACGCGATGCCTTAGAAGGGGTTATTGATCAGAGTGAATACGATGATTTTCAAGCCCGTTTAATCGTGATGAATAAAATTGTTAAAATGCTGGTACCCAGTGTTGATAAGGTTCAATATCGCATGACCAAAATCAATGATGAGCAATACAGCTATGTCACTGAAGTGTATGGTGTGGGATCTGAAGAGAAATTTTTTGGACCACGACTCTCTACCTCCTTGGTAGCACTGTTGCAAGTAATGCATAACTTGAGTGATTTTGATGATGAGAAAATATTGATCTTTGATGATTATGCCAGTCATGCAGATTACTTTGCATTGGTAGACTTATTTACAGTGATTATGCCAACGATGAATATCAAAGGAGTCTTTGCAATGAAGGATTTGGATTCCATGAATATTGTAACGCCTCATCCATCATTATGAGTTGGGTAGATCAAGAGCGATACACACTTGATTTTCTAAGTAACATTACCAAGATACAGCCCAACCACAACATACGAAGCCGCTATGAAGCAGGTCACATTGTGCCCATTCGTAAGACGGAACAAAAACAAATAGGGACCCTCTATAAGGAATATCGCAATCAAAAGAAACGTTAATTAATATGGTGTTAGATTTACAATTTGAAACTATAATCACAAGATGATTGTCTGAATATACAATATGTATGATAATGACCCTTTCTTGTCATTAATATAGCAATTTTAGATTTCATCAGTATGATTCTAGTGTATAGTTATATTGCAAATATCATACATTGTTGATACTAGCACCAGACATCATAATGTATCTATCAATCCCCTAAAATCTGATAGGTACATTTAGTGGAGAAAACAACCTGCTTGAACGCCAGGTTGTTTTCTTATGCCTTAGGTCTTGCTTTGACCATAGCCAAGCAAACTATGGTATACTTAAGTGCAAAACAAATTTAGAAAATAGGTGCTTTATGAAACGATTTAAAGAAATGAACTTCAGTGATGAGGTCCTTCGTGCTTTGGATGTATTGGGATATAAAAATCCTACTGAAGTCCAAGAAGCGGTAGTGGAAGAATTACTGAATTATGAAAA
>DEPV01000007.1:11052-11326 GCA_002358955.1 Erysipelothrix sp. UBA3383
GAAAATATTATTGTTAAATCTCAAACGGGTAGTGGTAAGACGGCTGCATTTGTCATGCCTCTTGTAGAAAATATTGACTGGGAACAGCGTAAACCACAAGTCTTAATCCTGACTCCAACTCGAGAATTAGCCTTACAAATTAAAGAAGATGTCTTTAACATTGGGCGTTTTAAACGAATTAAGGTAGAGGCGATCTTTGGTCGTTCTTCATTCCAAGATCAAGAACGTCAACTCAAAGGAATGGTCCATGCTTTAGTTGCAACACCAGGTCGTT
>DEPV01000007.1:11485-21590 GCA_002358955.1 Erysipelothrix sp. UBA3383
GTTCTCTGCAACCATGCCGGAAGAAATTCTAGACATGGGTCAGCGCATCATGGATGAGCCAACCATTATTGAAGTAAGCAATGAAAACCAAATTGATAAACGTATTTTACAACATGTGTATTACTGTGAAGATAAAGAAAAACTGTATGTTCTAAAGGATTTAGTCATCACTGAAAATCCAGATTCTTCAATTTTATTTTGCAATACGAAACTATTAGTAGAAGATGTTGCAGACATGCTTTATGACATGGGAATTAACGTTAAGACGTTACATGGAGACATGGAACAGCGTGATCGCACACAAGTCATCAACGACTTTAAACGTGGTAAATTCAGATACCTAGTAGCTACTGATGTTGCTGCAAGGGGTCTTGATATTGCTGATATTCAAGTGGTCTTTAATGTTGACATTCCTGAAAATGCCGAATCTTATGTTCACCGCATTGGACGTACAGCCCGTATTGATAAAAAAGGTAAGGCCATTTCTTTAGTGAACAATTATGGAAAACGCTTCTTAGAAACCATTCTGGAAAGTACTCAAAATCAAATAGAAGTGATGGTACGTCCTTCGAAATCATTTGTTAACAGTAAAGTAAACAGCTTCAATAATAAACTTGCTCGAGCACCCAAACTTCGAAAAGATAAGGGCTTTGACTTCAACCAAGAGATAATGAAGATTCATATCAATGCAGGCAAGAAAACAAAGATGCGCGTGATGGATGTTGTTGGGTCGCTGTGTGATGTTGAAGGTATGTCCAAAGATGATATTGGAGTTATCTCCGTATTGGATGTATCAACTTTTGTTGATATCCTGAATAACAAAGGACCCATGCTGCTCAAAGCACTGCAAACACATCCTATTAAAGGACGTATTCGTGTTGTCAGCAAAGCTAATCCAACAGAGTATGAACGATCATTACTCCAGCAAAAATAGAGATTAACGTGAATGCATGCTGGTTGAAAGATGTATCTTTCAAGTTATCTTTATAGGATGAATAGGTAGTATCAAGTGGGTGTAGGAATAATTAGATGCCTTATCCGTCTTCTAGTTATTCGATTAAAATTAATTCTGACTATAACACCATTTAAACAGTTTTAAGTTGATGATTTTCTGAAATATTGTTCTGTAGAAAACTTAAAAAGTTATACTATTTTTACCATATCTACATGCTTATTAGATTCCGGTAACCCAAATTTTCCAAGATAATAAATTAGTAAATTTACCCCGTTATGATTGACATCTACTTTGAACATGTAACGTCCTAAGTTCTCGCTTTGATAGACCTTAGGTCTACTTGTAAACGGTTAATCCTGATTATAGATAATTATTCTGCCATCCTGTTAAATATAAATACTTTTGATTTTATCTATTTTATAACGTATATCTATTATATCGAGTGCATTGGTGCAAAACATGGCAGTCATGCTGGAGTATAAAATTCGATTCATTAAGGTGATGGGTCCTCTTTCTAGTTGAACATATTTATTGCCTGACATAAAATAAATATCTCTGATGATTCGGTCTATTTCAAAGTAAGACTCTTGATGAAATCAAGATTCTTTAGATCATTATGTATAGTTTGTCTTAATGTAATGAATATACTTATTTCTGACTTTATTGAATACAATGAATAAATTTCTGACCCTTCTATCTGTCCAAATTTTAGCATCAAATTTTGAGTAACGTGTATTTCTAAAATCATGGTTTTTACCCAAGGATAATACTGGTCATATTTTGATAACTCTAGTTTACGACCGACATAAGTGAAGTTTTTTTTGGAGGGGTGTTTTAGATTGTCCCGATTGAATCTGAATAATTTCCTATTATGAACAATTGTCTAGTTTGATCAATAACCTTTGAAATCTCATGACCTCGCTTTTTAATAATCTTATTTGATTATATATTGATAATTTCGTGTGTTAGAACAGTCATGAGATTTATCCCTTTCTTTTTGTATAGTACTCAAAGTATACAGGAAAAATCTCTTTTTTATTCCCGCCTCCATTTTACACAATCCACCGAATATAAAGGTTTGATAGTTTTGTTATTCATGGTAAAATTAATTAAAATAAGCGTTTATTTTATAAGATGAAAACTTACAATGAGGTGAAAATGGAGGACTACATGAAAGTTAAGAAGATAGGAATTGTTAGTTTGTCTAGTGGAATATTAGGGGAAGATTTTGTACAACATCAAGTTAATATCGGAATTGAACGACTTAGTGACTATGGTATTGAGATAGAGTTCTTAGATAACTCTAAAAGAGGGGTTGAGTTTTTAAGGGATAACCCAAGGTCAAGAGCTGAAGATTTACTGAAGGCATTCGAAGATGAGTCTATCGATATGATATTATGTTCGATAGGCGGTGAAGATACCTATCGTCTATTACCTTACTTGTTTGGAAATGATGAACTTCAAAAAGTAGTAAAGCAGAAAATATTTTTAGGATTTTCGGATACAACTATGAATCATTTTATGCTTAATAAAGTCGGCATTAAATCATTTTACGGACAGGCTTTTCTACCAGATATCTGTGAGTTTACAGAAGATATGTTGCCTTATACAAAAAAATATTTTGAAGAAATAATCCAGACAGGAAGAATATCAAAAATACAACCTAGTAATATTTGGTATAGCGCAAGACAGGATTTTAGCGAGAACTCTATAGGGATTTCGATGAAAAGCCATCCGAATCAAGGTTTTGAATTGATAAGAGGAAATTCTATATTTGAAGGCGAAATACTAGGAGGGTGTTTAGAATCAATATATGATATCTTTGATAACTCAAGATTTAAAGATACAGTGAGTATCTGTCAAGAGTATGGACTATTTCCAAGTTTAGAAGAATGGAAAGATAAGATTTTACTTCTTGAAACAAGTGAAGAAAAGCCAGAACCAGATCTTTTTAGGAGAATGATTTGTAAGCTTGAAGATTACGGACTCTTTGGTGTTGTATCAGGTGTACTTGTAGGAAAACCACAGGATGAAGAATATTACAATGAATATAAAGAGATTTTATTAGAGGAAATATCTAATAAGAATTTATCTATAGTTTGTAACATTAGTGTTGGTCATGCTACACCAAGATGTATTGTTCCGTTTGGGGTACCTGCAAAAGTGGACTTTAACAATCAAGTTATTGAATTTTTTCAACCTACTAACGAAAATGATCAAATTGCCTAGATTGATTATCCATCCGTATATAGGTTAAAAAATATCCTTTAACATCAAGGGTTAAACTCTATAAATACAGTTACTCAGGTAATATCCCTGTAATCATTCAAATGAAGATTGACATTAATTTCCAAGATTAATTCATACTGTAAGTCTAAAATAAGTGGATTAATCTTGATTTATATGCTTTCTGTTAAAAAACGAGTTGGAAGTCTCTAAAGTTATGACAATTTACAAAGGACTTAATATGTTTTATTTCTTGTTAGATCCTTAATCTAATTTTTATCGTTCTTTCTTTCACTAGGGGTGTTCGATTTAATAATAGGTCTATATTTCTGTCTTCATGTTTAATTTACTTGAAATGGGTAATGATTTTTCCAAATATAGTTATGTGATTTGGATATTTATTACGCTTGCATTTAAGATACTTATGGCTATGGAAAATTTAGACTGCATTTACATTAGGGATGACTTACACAATAGAAATGATAGTTAATCTTGCACTTCATCGCGATTTATCATATACTTATATAGCAATTATCAAGAGTTGAGGTAGAGAGTTAGCTCAGAGACCTCATACCAACCTACATTATGCAAGGTGGTACAGCTAACAACGATAAGCTTATACACTTAAAAATGGAAAGCTTGAGGAGTTGTTATCAGGCTTTTTTTTAATGGAAAGAAGGACACAATATGAAACCAATATTTTTTACATCTGAGAGTGTGACTGATGGTCACCCAGATAAGATCTGTGATCAAATCGCAGATGCAATACTTGATGCAGCACTAAAAGATGATGCACATTCAAAAATGGCTGTTGAAGCTACAATTAAAGATAACTTTATTTTAGTTTATGGAGAAGCCAACACAAAATCACAAATCGACTATGCAGCAGTAGCACAAGGTGTACTGAAGAAAATCGGTTATACTGAAGACTATGAAGTATTAGTTAAAGTAAACAAACAATCTGCACAAATCAACCATGCTGTAACTAGCATTGAAGATACGGGGGCAGGAGATCAAGGAATCATGTTTGGTTATGCAAGTAATGAAACAGCAAACTACATGCCTTTAACCATCGATTTAGCACACGCTTTAGCAAAACGTTTATCAGACCTTAAGAGTGATGTTGATTGGTTATTACCTGATGGAAAAACGCAAGTTACAGTCGCATACGATGAAAACTTCAAACCTTTATACGTTCATACAGTTTTAGTGAGTGCTTCACACAAAGAAGGCATTACACAAGAACAAATTCATGAAACAGTGATGGAAGAAGTGATTAAACCGGTGATTGATCCATCATTACTAAGAGATGATACAAAATACATCATCAACCCATCAGGGGCTTTCAGTATCGCAGGACCATTCTCTGACTCAGGAACTACAGGACGTAAGATTGTTGTTGACTCATACGGTGGTTTTGGACGTATTGGTGGGGGATGCTTCAGTTCTAAAGACCCATCAAAAGTAGACCGTTCAGCTGCTTACTATGCACGTTATGTTGCTAAAAGTGTTGTTGCTGCAGGACTTTGTGATCGTGCAGAACTGCAATTATCATATGCTATTGGATTAAGTGATCCACTATCTGTTCACATTGACTGCTTTGGAACAGAAAAAAGACCTGTTAGCGAAATTCTTGAGATTATTAACAAGAACTTCAACTTCAAGGTCGGAAATATTATTCAAGAGTTAGACTTACTGAAACCAATCTACCAAAACACTTCAAACTTTGGTCACTTTGGTCGCAATGAGTTTAGCTGGGAAGTAATTAAACCTCTTACTTTCTAAGCGGTTGATCCAGTTCTAATTGAAATAAAGTATTTTGGATATCTTGGGACTTAGGCAGTGCATAGATTTGTGTTGCTAGCAGTTCCATATCCTTATTAATATAATTCTTAAACGATGGTGTATAGTGTACATCATCGTTTTTTATATGCTTTAAGTACTCTTGGCCATTTTGATTGAAGCCTAGAATACGGACTTGATCCAGTGATGCAGGTGTATCTTTACGATGTTTCAGTAAGATGTTTAGCAGTGTGCGTTTGATGCGTGATCGTGTATAGCGTTTTGAAGTGCATGCTTCAATCAGTTCATTAAGTGGCAAGTTTTGATGTTTTTTAAACAGGTATTCAATACCTTCATCAACCAGTAAGTACTGCTTGAGTTGCTCTGGGGTCTGAGATATCAGTGCATAGTGAATGAGAGCTTCATACTCACTAAGGATGTGATAATCCTTAAATACCATGGGTGTTGTATGGCTAACATCATTTTTATTATGGTGAGCATAACGTATGGCACTGGCACTGGATATGATATTTTCAATATCAAGACTGTTATAGTCATTGGTACGTTGTAAGCGATGGCCTTGAATCGATGTCATTTCCAGTTCTTTCTCATAACATTGAGCCAGTATGTTGTTAGGACCCTTTTGACCCATTGCTTGAGCATAACTTGCACCTTGATCCATCAGAGCTTCATTAAAGCTTGCTTTCTCATCAAAGTTTAACGATTCCACACCATAGACCAAATCATCGATGGACAGATGTTGTAATAGTTTGATGGCCGCCATTGCAAAATAGTCTGCAGATTGTAAGACGTAGTAAGTAGGCAGTTCAAGAATGATGTCAACACCTGCATCAAGGGCAGCTTGAGTGCGTTGCCATTTATCGACAAAGGCAGGTTCACCCCGTTGTGTAAATTGAGGGGACATAATCGCAATTAAAACATCACATTGGGTGATGTTTTTTGCTTGATTGATATGGTAAATGTGGCCGTTATGAAGGGGATTGTATTCAACAATTATCCCACAGGCTCTAAGCTTATTTGTCATATGCTAAGTTTAGCATACTAATCTTAAAAAGTGGGTGAAATGCTGAAAGAAACTATGAAAACATGTTACAATAGATGTAGTATGCGAGGTTAAATATGAGATTAAGAAAACGAAACTGGTCAGAGGCTGTCTTTGATCAATATAAAGATTATACAGTTACAGAATTTGAAAGTATTAAAGGCAATTGGAAAAAAGAATTGAACACGGATGTGCTGCATGTTGAAATTGGAGCAGGACGTGGTGATTACTGGCATCAACTTGCAGAGCAATTTCCTAAACGTGGAATTGTTGCAATGGAGAAAGACTTTACAGCAAGTTCCATTGCTTTAAAGAAGATTGGTGATTATCCAGCTCTCAACAAACGCTTTATCTATGATGATGCTGCAAAGCTTACAGAAATGTTTGGTCCTTTAGAGATAGATGTGATTCATTTGAATTTCTCAGATCCATGGCCTAAGAAGCGTCATGCGAAACGACGTCTGACATATAAAACAAAGTTGGATGATTATTATGATTTGTTAAGTGATGATGGGGAAATCTGGATGAAGACGGATAACCAAAGTCTTTTCAATTACTCACTGGTCAGTGTAGGCAGTCATAAGTTTGAACTAGTCGAAGTGGATGTTGACTTTAGAAAAGTTGAACAAGACGATCCACAAAGTGAATACGAACGTAAATTTGTCGGTTTGGGTCAACCCATCTACCGCGCAATCTGGAGGAAAAAAGATGTTAAGTAAACAACAATTACAATGGTTTGAAAACCTGACTCAAATTGATGGTGTCAGTGGGCATGAACATCAAGTAGCACAATACATGCACAAAGAGTTTGAAGCACTGGGTGCAGATAACATTTTCTATGATAACTTAGGGTCAATTATGGCACTAAAAAAATCAAGCAATCCAGATGCTAAAAAAGTAATGGTTTTAGGACATATGGATGAAGTTGGATTTTTAGTCAAACAAATCATGCCAAGTGGTGCTTTAAAATTACATCCTGTTGGGGGTTGGTTTTCACAGAACTTACTGGCTCACCGTTTAGTCTTAACCACACAAAGTGGTAAACGTTTCCCTGGAACCATTGGTTCCATTCCACCACACTTACTACCGGAAGAAAAACGTAACAATCCCATTCAAATTGCAGATATGTTAGCTGATGTGGGTGCACTTGATGAAGCTGATGCTAAAGCAATGGGGATTCAAGTGGGTGATATGATGGTAGTTCAAGGGGGCTTTGAAGTCTTGAATGATGGAAAACGTCTCTTATCAAAAGCTTTTGATAATCGTTACGGCTGTGTTATGGCATTAAACATTTTAGAATCGTTTAAAGATGAAGACTTGGACTTTGATCTGTATGTTGGGGCTAGTGTTCAAGAGGAAGTTGGACTTCGTGGTGCACAAACCATGACTCAACTCTTAAACCCTGATTTTGCAGTAGTACTGGACTGCTCACCGGCCAATGATGTCGCAGATTCAAAAGCGATTGGTATTTTAGGTGAAGGTGTCTTATTACGTATGGCTGATGGTTCAATGATTGCTCAAAAGGACATCATCAATAAATTTGCTGATATCTGTGTAGAGAATAACATTAAACATCAATACTACTTTTCACCAGGTGGTACGGATGCTGGAATCGTCCATAAGTCAAACCATGGTGTTCCAACATTAACATGCTGTATTGTAGCGCGTAACATTCATACATCAAGTTCCATCTTGGATGTATCGGATTATCTAAGTGCACATCAAGCACTGCATCTTTTCTTAGCATCAAAGCCTTGGGATCAGTAAGATGAAAAAGCTCTTAATAATCTTATTCAGTCTGGCACTCATCAGTGGCTGTTCTGTCAATCATGATACTCAGACCATCTTAAACCAAGCTCTAGCGATGCCACCTGCTCCGGGTACCAACCATTCCAAAGGCATGGTGAAGTACTACCTTGGTCCTGATATGGGACTTCGTGCATCAACCCAAACCTCAAGTCTTATTATGATTGATCAAACTGAGGTGATGATGAGTCTTAAAGTCTCACAAATTGTTTCAGACTTTTATAAAGAGGATGCGATACGTAGCATGGTTGAATATGCACAGGGAGATTCCATTGAAGGGGTGTACCTGGATCAAAATGATCAGCAACAACATTTTGTCTACAATGAGTTGATGATTGATGATGAACTTGCAATCAGCCTTGATAATGGGGCGATTAGTTTAGTAACACTGATTCATCCTGCACAAAAAAACAGCATGATTCCAGCTTTAATGGGAATCTTGCGATCCACTGATGTGAATGATGATCTTGTCGTTGCTAAGTTTTCAAATAAAGAAATTATTAAATACGATACCATTCACCGTGAATTCTTTGAACAAGAGGTTCCTGAATCGGGAAGTCTTATTGATATGTACAATCAGATGAATCCTGATAATAAAATTGAAACTGAATTTGAAGATGGTATGGATGAAGCAGAGAGTGAACAATAGGAGGCCTTTTATGTTTAGAAAAATTATGAACGTTCTGTTTGATGAAGAGGAAGTTGTAATCGAGGAAGAACCTCAAGTTGAAGAATATGAAATTCCAAGTATTAAACCCTTAAGAGAAAAACGTCTTGAAGAACATGGGGCCATTGAGCCACAAGTCACACAAAAAGATTTAAAACCGATTGATTTAGAACCGGCACCCATCAACGAGGATACGGTGTTTACTCAGGTGCATGCTGTAGAGCGTCCTAAGTCGATGATGATTGATGCTGATGCGCCTAAGTCATCAGATTCTATAAAACAAAGTGAGAAACCACAACGTAAGATTACACAAGCAACAAGTACTAAAGAGCCGTATCAACCCATTGATATCATCTCTCCTATGTTTGGAGGTCCTGAGAAACCAGCAGAACCACTAACGAGTGTGAAGCCATCACCCATCAAACGTCGTGAACCTTTAACACAGGTGATTTCACCCATGTATGGGCGTGTTGAAACATCTGAGTCAATGAGTGATTTAACACAAGAAAGTTTGGAACTGGATGTTGAAGCGATGCACTCTACAAGTGATGCAGGAGTGGAGATTCAGGCCAGTTTATATGATTATATTGAAGGATTAGACAATGAAGAATAGAACCATACACTTTATTGGGATTAAAGGAGCAGGGATGGCCGCTTTAGCACGCATTTGTTATAAGCTAGGCTATGATGTTCAAGGATCAGATTTAAGTAAGTACATCTTTACACAAGATGAACTCTTGAAGCTTGATATTCCCATTTATGATTTTAATGCCGATAACATTCAAGATGGCATGAGTGTTGTGATTGGTAATGCATTTGATGATAACCATCCTGAAGTTGCAGCAGCACTTCAAAACGATACGATTAGCAGTTATCGATACCATGATTTTCTAGGGACACTTTTGAAGGATTATCGCAGTGTTGCAGTATCAGGTACTCATGGTAAAACTACTACGACATCACTTCTTAGAGACATGTTGGCTTATACAAAAGAAACAGGTTACTTGATTGGTGATGGACGTGGTGACTTAGTACCAGATGATGAATATTTTGCAATTGAAGCATGTGAGTACAAGCGTCACTTCTTAAGTTACAAACCGGATATTGCCATCATGACAAGTTTTGAAATTGATCATGTGGATTACTTTAAATCGCAGGCTGATTTCCTGCATGCATTTGAAGAATTTGCACAGAATACTAAAGAATTGATTATTGTATGGGGAGATGATCCTCATTTTAAAGACTTGGATTTTAAAGATCATAAGATTTTAACGTATGGTCTTCATGAGGGTAATGATTTAATAGCTAGCAATATGAGTAATGATACTACCCATACTGAGTTTGATGTTGTATATAAGGGTGATTTTATTCATCGCTTTAATTTACCGATTGTCGGAGACCATATGATTTTAGATGCCTTGGCTGTTATTGCTGTTGGTATTTATGATGGTATTGAAGCGGTCGATATGGAAGCGGGTCTGCAACAATTTAAGGGGGCGAAACGTCGTTTTGCCATTGATAGTGATGATACTAACATCTACATTGATGATTATGCACATCACCCTACTGAAATTGCAGTGACCCTGGATGCTGCCTTTAAGCGATA
>DEPV01000041.1:0-4732 GCA_002358955.1 Erysipelothrix sp. UBA3383
AATGTGGTTTACAATTAACTGTCCTGCATAACCCGGTGTTGGGTTGGCTCCTGTTAACTGGACCCCTATGATTCCGTTGGCAAATGTATTTACAATTGCCATAACCGCTCCAAAGAGCATTTGCGGTTTCATAGAAGGAATTGTAATATAGATTAATTCTTGGAATCGATTGCTAATGCCATCAATTGCTCCAGCTTCATAAAGTTCAGGATCAATGTTTAATACCCCAGCCATCATCGCTAAGAATCCAACTCCCATGGATGACCATAAAGCAACAATTACCATGATGGGCATGATGTATCGAACATCCTGCAGCCATATAATCGGTTCGTTTAAGAATCCTAAATTCATCAAGAAACTATTCACATAACCCGATTGGTTACCACTGAATAATACCGTCCATACAACCGTCATGGTTACCCCTGCCGTCATGGATGGAGAGTAGAATACTAGAGATAGAATCGTTCTTGGTATCTTTGGTAATTGAGCTAAAACCCAAGCCAGTAGAAACCCTAAAATATAACCTCCAGGTCCTACAATCAGTGCAAATAGAATTGTATTGGGTAATACATATTGCATGAATATATCATCTTGAGTTAAAAGGTTAATATAATTCATCAACCCTACAAAGCTGGGTGTTTCAATAGTATTAAAGTTGGTGAATGAAAGTCCTATAGCAGTTACAACAGGAATGACAATAAAGATTAGAAATAAGGAAACGTAGGGTAGTAAGTACCAAAACGTTGCTCTGTTTTTTTTCTTTTTCATGGTCTATTCCTCTACTTTCAATCTTGGTGTGTAATACTCTTTTATTAATACGCCATCTTTTATATAGCCAAACTCCTCAAGTTTACGATTTGTTTCTCGGTTAATACGTTTGGTCGCTAAGTCAATGGATCGTCGTAAGTCTTTTCCTTCTAGAACCACTGCGTTATAAGCATTACTTAATTCACGTTCTAACATGTAAGTTCCCAATACTCGAGGTACCTCTGCAATCCACTCAGACTGTTCAATAATGGTTTCTTTATGTTGTGCTTTCCATGGTAAGTTTTGGAAGGCATCTGTATTTGCAGTATTCCACATATACTCCTTACCAAATGATGTTTGTAGTGTGGTACCAAATTGAGTTTGGACATCACTTGAAGACCACCATTTCATAAACTCCCATGAAGCATCCTTTTGCTTGGTATCTGAGAAGATAATGCTACTTTCAGCACCACCTGATGAATATCGTAAGACTTCACCATTTTCATCTTCATACCCTGGCATCGGTGCAATATCCCAAAGGTTTGCAATTTCCGGTGCAGCATTGGTTAGTAAGTTGTATGCCCCATAATCAGCTATACCCACTGGTAATGATCCATCTCTAAATTGTTGATAGAAGGATGGTACATCATAAGGCATGTTATAGATTGTGAATAAGTCTGTTAGTTTCTTAAATCCATCAATGGTTTCTTTAGAACTTAAGTTGGTACGTGTAATCGTATCCCCATAGAAGTCCCCACCATTTTGATAAACAATTGGCATGGTTCCTGCAAATATCTTCATTGCAGCCATACCTGCTGTTGGATAGAAGAAGTTCAATCCTTGTTGGTGCAGAATTGGTAAACTGGATACTACATCATCCATCGTATCGAAAGGTTCAATCCCAATATCATCTAAGATATCTTTACGATAGAACATAACATAGAAGTTCATTGTTTCAGGCATTGCATAGATTGCATCATCAATCATTGCAGGTACATGCAATTGTTCTGGAAACTGCGATGCAACTGATTCAAAATCATCAAATTGGGTTAAATCCAATATGGCATTACGGATTGCTAAGTCAAATGGTAATGCATAATTAACACCCAGTGCTACATCAGGTGCTGTTCCTGATGCATTTGCCAGAATTAATTTATTAGGGTCTGGCATGATTGATAAATCAACTTTAATTCCTGTCTTTGGTGTAAAATCTTTATCAATAATATTTTGTAAAATCTCAACGTATTGACGTGGACGGTTCACCCATACTTGAAGGTTTTCACTGTCCTTATTGTTGACGGTATAGTTTTGTTTTCCAAATGATCCAAAGAATCGAATCGTACCATCAATTGCTTTTTTAATGATCCCTGCTGTCTTGGGTGCATCTTTAGGATTTTGAATGAAGAAGAATTTATCAATGGATAATCCATTGTTATTCATACCTTCTAAGAATGTTCCTAGATATGCAGTAACTGAGTTTGTTCCGGTACTGAATTCATTCACTCGAATGTGAATTTCACGACGTTTGGAAGCAATGCTTCGTAGTTGTTTGGAAGCAATCTTAAGTTGTGCAAATGCACTGATGTCTTTACTTGTTCCTTCAAGTTCTTGAGCTTGCAGATACAGTGCATCCAAACGATCAGACCACCCTTCAATTTGAGCTTCTACATCAGGAATGTATTCGATAATTTCAAAGTTTCTGTTCTTATCAACAACATTACCAACGAGGTTTTTAATTTTAATGGAAAGTTGTTGAATTTCACTGGTAATAGCTTCAACTTCATGAAGAATTTCCTGTAAAGGTTCAACACTGATTTGTAATCTTAATGTGTGCTTTCCTTTATCAAGATGAACTTTAAGTTTTCCTTCATCATTGTGAAGAATGGTATCTTGGAAGTTGCTGGTATAAAACATCGCATAATTTTCAAAAGATTCTGAGATAATCTTGCCATCAATACTGATATCTGTAAAAACACTGAAGTCGACTTTAGCATCTTGAAGGTATCTTAATCCCAGATGATACTCACCTGCGTTTAATACTTCAAACTCATATTCTATAAATTGACCCGCATCCTTGAATGAAAGGCCATCAATATAGTTTAGTTTCTTAAGCTTGTTATCATAAGGTGTTAAATCTAAGTTAAACCAGCTTCCAGGACGTGTCGATGGTGAATTTTGAAGACTTGGTGTTTCTGCTTCAATCAAAATAACATCACTACCATCAATGCTTCCTGTACTGTCTTTTGCTAAAGTATCAGTTTGAGGTTTTCTTAGACTTAAACGGTGGATATCAATAGAACCTTCAATACTTAAGAGTTCAATTGTATTTTCCCCTTTATTCAGTGGAATCAGTAAGGGTTCTTTTTCACGCCCACTCCCATCACTGATCAAGCTGGATTGAATTTGATCAACTTGTAATATATCAGGAACAATTTCATTATCATATCGGTCTAAAATTGTTTCTGTACTGCGTTGCCATAAGTTATTAAAGGTAACATTTCTCAATTCATTGTATGGAAATGAACCGTTCACTTTAAACTCAATTGCTGTTGGTAATACTTTGTCATTAGGAATGCGATAATCAACTCCAATATTGTAATGACCACTTTCTTCAACATAAACAGTGAGTGTTGCTGAATCTTTATATTCCAGTGAGATGATGCCATCTTTGGATTCTGGTGATGCTTGATCCAAATCAAGTTCTACATCATCACCCGTATAAATATCTTTAATCTTTGTTTTATACTCCAAATACTCAGATGCTTCATACGAATATGATTCACTACTTGTATTTGAAACAGCTGCCGCTTGTACTTCCACCGGTGCTATTACACCTGCAAAAAGTGAGAAACTTAAAGCTGTTAATAGTATTTTACTGCCTAATTTTGTCATAAACACCCTACCCTTCAATTGCCCATAATGTTGTATTATCTTCACCTTGTAATGTAATTGTTTTGACCATTTTCTTTTGTGTAACATCCCATTGAAGTAAACTTACACCCTTATAACGGATGCCCTCATAAGTCATTTCCACAAATGATCCATTTGTTTTTAGATCTAAAGTTTGATTATCAGAAGTAATGTTCAGTGGTTTGGAGCGTTGGATATCTCCAATGATTTGAAGGTTATTAACAACAACTTCATACTTACCATTCACATCTGTATTTTCTTTTGTATGATTGACACCACTGTAACGCAAGGGCGCAATTAAGGGCCACCCTTCCTCGTTAAGTACCATCTCATGAGTACGTAACTCATGCCCTTCCCCACGTCCTGGGAAGCGTGTATGGAAGACAAAGAGTTTCTTATCAATGTCTTCATCATAGATGACTGAACCACCACCTGGTGATACATAACCATGATTCATTTTAGAATCATCGCTCTTGAAGATAAAATCTCCCATTAACTTGTTTCCATAAGGATTAATCGCATCATCATCAAACATTGTTGTCACATTCTTTTCAATATCTAAGATGTCCTGACCCAAACTGTCTAAATAAGGTCCCATCACATCTTTAGATCGTGCTGCTCGAGTTTGATACCCGTGCCCACTTCCTAAACCTCCAAAGGAAGCATAGAAGTAGTAGTATTCTGAATCTTTATCATAAATGATGTATGGATTTTCAATACGTGTGTGTTTTCCACCGGTAATTTTTTGTCCATAACCCTGACCACTGACTGGCATCTTTGTTTTCTCATCTATTTTAAGAATGAAGATACCACCTGAGTAAGATCCATATACCATGTGCAGTTCATTATTTGCATCATAGAATAATGTAGGATCAATCGCATTGGGATGAATATCCGCATTGTATTGAATGCTTCGATCAGGCTCATATGCTAGAAGTTTTCCAGACTTCCCAGATTTCATGATGATGCCTTTATTCTCATAAGGTCCTTCAACATGATCTGATACAGCATAACCAATGGCGGATAAGGGTGACGACCCTTCACAGACGCTATAATAGAAGTAATATTTACCATC
>DEPV01000041.1:4758-5096 GCA_002358955.1 Erysipelothrix sp. UBA3383
TCCCCTGCCCAGAAGGTAGAAGTCTTTGCCCAGTCAAGTGCATCTTTCATATCTTCCAGTACATTAGGAATCATTGCATTCCCTTTTTTTACCCCTGACGAATATCGGGTAAAGTCAACATAGTCGGTTGTTGTTGCAGAGTCTAAGTGTGACCCTACCATAAAGTTAAAGTTCTCCCCTTTAACAATGGAAGGATCATGGACTCCCGTTACCTTATATCGGTTTGGAGGATCCTCAGGGCCATCCAAGGTAGTAAACAAATCCACTTTTGAAGATGTACATGCACTCATCAGTAGCAATCCTGATAAGAGTCCTGTTATTGCCCTAAACTTGCTTTT
>DEPV01000059.1 GCA_002358955.1 Erysipelothrix sp. UBA3383
CCCCGCTGCTTTCTTGAAGGTTGCATCACTGAACATTTTTTTATAGTTATCCAAGCCCACAAAATGCATATCGTTCGCTTGCCCTCCTTTTAAAGATGTTAGGAAAGCTTGAACCATTGGATAAAAGACAAATAACGTTACCAGTAAGATACTTGCTGACACGAAGATCCATCCGTAAAGATTTCTTTTTTCCTCCATTGTTTTTTTCTTAAACATGATGTCTCCTTTCTATTAAGGCCAAGATATTAATCTTGGCCTTTGATTTATTTAACAATTGCATTACTTGCTTCTAATTGGGCATCTTTTAATATTGTGTCTAAGTCTTTTTTACCATTTACATATTCTAGTAAGTGGCCTTGGAGAATTTCTTCAATCAAGTATGTGTTGTATCCGTAGTTAACTCCAGGAATTTCTGCTGTCCACTCGGATAATTCTTCCATTAGAATTTGATTGTTGAAGAATGTATCTTCTTTTTGATAGTTAGGCTGATCAACTGCTGATTTCATTGTAGAAACCATGTTAATGTCTGCTGCTAGATCATTCATCAATGCTTCACTTGTAGCAAATGTATCACCTAGGAATTTAATCGCTTCATCTTTTCCTGCTACTTTATCAAGTACATACCAGCTTGATCCACCAATGTTAGAACGGTTTACAGATTTACTGTTTGATCCCATTCTTGGCATTGGAACCACGCCCCATTTACCAGCTTGGTCTTCACCATTACGTACTGAACTTGCAATCCATGCACCTGTTGGCACTGAAGCAACTTCACCACTGTTGAATGCTCCAACAAATTCATCCCATGTTGATACTACCTTTGTTACATCAGCATCAACCATATCTTTATAAAGTTTCAATGCATCTTTTAGAGCTTGATTGCCTTCAAGTGTTACATTTTCTTCACCGTCAACATACCAGCTACCTGCAGTTTGTAACATCATACGAACTTGTCCAATATCACTTGGGTCTAATGTAGCAAGCTTAATACCTGTAGCTTCATATACTTTCTTACCCATTTCGATATACTCTTCCCATGTAATATCGGTTAGATCTTCATGTGTATATCCTGCTTCTGCAAACAGATCGGTACGATAGAATAAACCAACTACTCCTGAGTCAAACGGAACTCCATAGTTAATTCCATCTTTTTTAGTAACAGCAAGTTTGAAATCAGCAAATTTACTGTCATCAACGACACTGTTTAAATCGGCAAATGCATCAGGGAACGATTTTAAATACCCTTGAATCTTATAGTCTTCAATAAGAACTATATTTGGTAATCCTTCTGTAGAATTTGAGGATAGTGATGTATTTAGTTTTTGAACTATATCATCTTGAGACATAGTAACAACCTCAACCTCAGCTTTTCCTGTATAGTATTCCTTAGCTTTAAGAGCCGCAGCAATATTAAACGACTCATCCCAAGCCCAGATAACAATTTTTTCACTTTCTGTATCTACTGGTGGTTTGCTTGAACATCCAGTCAGTACTAGTAAAACAGCAATCAGTGTTACAAGAATTTTTTTCATATAAATTCCTCCTCTAACCCCACTATACATGAACAAATCGACAGAACAATCGAATATTAAGCCTTGCATAAAATCAGATATCAAAAGACAATTTATTAATATTGCATTCACAAAATTAGAACATCACCCCAAAAATAGAATAATCATACGATTGAATATCTCATTTTCGTTTAATAGTATGATTCAAGGATGATTTTTTTTTGATAATTGATATCTCCTGAAGTTTACACCGCAATTTCTAAAGATGAATATAATAAAATACCCCATGGTAGAAGCAAACTTACTGTTTCTACCATGGGGTATTATTCGTAATATAAAATTAATATTTCCAATTAAAAAGATCCATCTTTAACTCAAACACAATTAGCTATTAAGATCGCGAACGCTATCTCGAATGATGAGTTCACCTTCAAATTCTTTAGATTCCATCTTATCAGTCTTTCCTTCAAGATAATTAATAAGACGAATTGCAGCTTCCTTACCAAGTTCGGACTTGGGGTGATTAACCCCTGTTAAGTTAACCTTAGTCATCGTACTTAGACTTGAATCATCATGACTGACTAAAGATATATCTTCAGGTACTGATAATCCATATCTCCAAATGATATTTAATACTTCAATTGAGACCTTATCGTTATAACTAACAAACCCTGTAATCTCACGATTCTTAATAATATCTTTTACTTGTGTCTCAAGTAGTTTATTTAAAGTTTCAGTTTCATAAACAACGACCACATCAGAGTTGTATTCAATACCATAGTCATAACACGCTTGAATAAAACCTCTAAGACGTTCTTTCCCTTGTTTATCATCAATCTTAAATAATCCACCTAATTTAGTATGACCATTATTAATCAAAAGTTCGGTTACATCATACCCTGCTTGATAATCATTCAAAGTTACCATTGGGGATGTTATTTCATCATAACGAGCATTTAACATCATGATTGGAATGCCAATTTCTTTCAACTGTAGATAAGAACCGATATTACTATTATAGTAAGCACTCTTTGTTGGTTCGATTATTAAACCATCTACTTCACGTTTCATTAACATCTCAATTGCCTTTTTCTCAGACTCCACATTATTATTGGTGCTGGTTAATATCATTGAGTAGCTGGCCTTGGTTAATTCTTGTTCAATACCACGGATAATCGTTGGAAAAATATAATCTGATATATAAGTCGTAATAACACCGATTTCTTTATGAAGACCTCGCTTTTTAGTATCAGCAACAAATGATCCAGAACCTTGTTCCTTGTAGATAATGCCTTGATGTTCTAAGCGATTGAGTGCAGTTCGTACTGTATGACGACTGACATCGTACTTTTCTTGGAACTCATGTTCAGAAGGTAAGCGTGTACCGGGTTCCATCTTTTGGTCTTTGATCATTTTCTTTATTTCATGTTGTAAAAATTCATGTTTGCTTTTAAAGGCCATAAGTATCACCTAACTCTCTGTTAATATAATAGCATGAATGGTGTGTTTTTACACATTGAAAAAGGACGTTTCCGTCCTATTTATCAATATTTTATCGTATTATAACTGTTTCTACATCCAACATTTTTGTCCAATCAAGAATTTGTTCGGTTGTTAGGTGTAAGGAAGCCACAGTATGATGGCCGCCCCCTTCTGTAATCCAAGCTTTAACCCCATCTTTAAAGTTTGGTTTTGGACGCCACATAACACGTGCTACGGGTAGATTCGGAGCCGCTTCTGTAGGCTCAAATGCTTCAATTTCGTTTATCAAGACTTTGAAGTGTGTTCCAAAGTCTGCCACACTGACCGCAATCCCATCACCTGCGACGTTATCAAAGACAAGACGTGCTGGATCATTTTTATCTCCAATTGAAAGTGGTGAAACGACAATTTTAGGTTTCGCATTCGCAAATGTTGGATCAACTTCTAACATATGAGATTGTAAGATTGCCTCTTGACCACGCGCAAGTTCATAAGTATAATCTTCCATAAATCCAGTTGTCTTATTATGACTCATGATCTTCATGAAACGATCCAGTGCCGCTGTCTTCCAGTCACCTTCACCTGCAAATCCAAATCCTTTTGCCATCAAGCGTTGTACTGCTAGTCCTGGCAATTGGTTTAAACCGTGTAGGTCTTCAAAGTTTGATGTAAATGCTGTATAGCCTTTATCAGTTAAGAATCGCTCAATTGCAATTTCATATTTCGCTTGTTCTTTAACTTGTGTTTCCCAAACCTCAGTCTCATAGTTTCCATAATCAAAGTCATATAATTCTTTATATTCACTAAATAGAGCTTCTACTTCCGCATCAGTAACTTTATTAACAACTTCAACCAAGTCACCAATTCCATAATAATCAACATACCATCCAAATTGGATTTGTGCTTCAATCTTATCACCATCTGTTACGGCAACATTACGCATGTTATCTCCGAAACGTGCAACCTTGATTTTAAAACCTTCAAGATGTGCAACAGCCATATCCATCCATCTTGCGATTTCTTCTTGAATGTCTTCATTCTTCCAGTAACCTACAACAATCTTATTATTTTTTTGCAGACGCGCATTGATGTACCCATATTCACGGTCACCATGTGCTGCTTGGTTTAAGTTCATGAAGTCCATGTCAATGTTAGCCCAAGGAATACTCTCGTTAAATTGTGTTGCTAAATGCAGCAATGGTTTTTGTAACAATTGCGTTCCACGAATCCACATTTTTGCAGGTGAGAATGTATGCATCCATGTAATAACACCAGCAACTGCATCATCATAGTTCACTTCTTTCATCAATGAAGTAATTTTATCAGGTGTAATTGCTAAGTCTTTAAGTACGATTGGGTATGTAAATTTCCCACTATCATTCAATGTATCAACAATGGTCTGTGCATTTGCACTTACTTGTTTCAGTGCTTCATCTCCATATAAGTGTTGTGATCCAACAATAAACCAGAACTCTTTCTTATCTACTTTAATCATTTTATTCTCCCCTTTGCCCATAGTAGGCATCTTTTCCGTGTTTTCTTAAATAATGCTTATCTAAAACTCTATTTGGTAATTTATCAACTTCTGGATTTAAACTTTGTGTATAGAAGTTCATCTTACAGACCTCTTCTAAGACCACAGAGTTCATGACCGCCTCAGCAGCTGTTTTACCCCATGTAAAGGGTCCATGCCCCTGAAGTAGAACTGCTGGAACATCTAAGATCCCAATATTACGTTGTGTAAATGTTTCTACAATGACACTTCCTGTATTCCACTCATACCCTGAGTCAATTTCCTCTTGAGTTAAGAAGCGTGCACAAGGCACAGGTCCATAGAATGTATCAGCATGGGTTGTTCCATAGACTGGTACATCAAGTCCTGCCTGAGCCCATGATGTAGCCCATGGTGAGTGTGTATGAACAATACCACCCAACTCTGGATAATTGCGATAAAGTACTGCATGGGTCTTAGTATCTGATGAAGGATTATAATCCCCTTCAACCACATTTCCATCAAAATCACAAACCACCATATCTTCAACTTTTAGGGTTTCATAAGGAACACCACTGGGCTTTATGACAAACAAGCCTTTTTCATGATCTGCTCCACTGACATTACCCCAAGTATATTTAATGAGGTTTTGTCTTTCGACTTCCATATTTGCTTCATAAACTTCTAATTTTAATTGTTCTAACATAACTTTACTCAAAACTTTCTACTGCCATTTGTTCAATAGCTAGACCCTTTTGATATCTTTTTACAAAGGCACGATATGCATTAATGTCTTCTTCTGTAGGTGCTAATGTTGAAGTTTCAACATCTGCAAAGATCACGTTGTTAAGATACTCTGGTAGACTTTGATCTTGATTCAATACATATTGAGCCAATACCGCCATTCCCCAAGCACCACCCTCACTTGCAGTCTTCATCAGTGTTAAAGGTGTCTCAACT
>DEPV01000093.1:0-2049 GCA_002358955.1 Erysipelothrix sp. UBA3383
TGTTCAATATAGTCATCTAATATTGCAAAAATTTCTTCTTTTAAATCTTGGCTAAACCAAGCAGTACCCATAACAAGCTTTGACGCTTTTTTATTAAGTCCTTTAATATCGATATATTCCATGTAAATATCCTACTTTCTAATAAGTTTATAACGCGTAAATACAATGCATGCACAGACTAAACTAATCAGTGCAATGATTAAATTAAATACAAAGACATAGTAAATACTCCACTCAGCAATTAATCCTGTAATATAAGGACTGATCATGACAGATACACTTGTTGCTAAGGTATAAATACTTGTCACATGACCCTTTCGATCAGGAAACAATTCCAACATAATCGCAAGTCCCAACTGCCAAATACCACCAGCAGTAGAGACACCAATTCCAAATGCGCCCACTTGACATATTAGTGCACTGGGATGAATTAAGACCATCGCTAAGATCAGTACGGTTGCAATGGAACACACCAATAAGATGTCGGTATTGCGTGATTTTTGACGAGCAATGAATGCTGTAATAAAAACAGATATAAATGATCCCAAACTGTATATGGATACAAGCTTTAGTGCTGCTTCACGTTCCATCTTTGCAATTTGAACCCCAAACTCAGGCATCCACCAAACAATGATGTTAAAGAGAGTCACAATGGTAAAGCCCAATGTAAACAGTGCCAGTCCCTCAAGATGCATCTTAGGTGCTTCTTTGAAGTTTGTCACATCATCAAGTGTTTGTGTTACTGAACCTTGATTAGGTTTTGGAAACTTGCATCGTGATACCACAATAATATTAACTGATACCAGTGCAATGCATAAAATGAATGCATAACCAAAGTAGTAGTCATTCATCATTAAATACCCAACAAGATAAGGCAGTACAAACTGTCCAATTGAGATAAATGCTTTATTAAAAACACTAATGCCCCCTACATGTTCTGGAAATAACTCCGCAATAGCAGGATAAGTACCTGTATCTAAAAAGGCATTGGCAAATCCAGCAAACAAAGCCGATACCATAGCAGTCATAATATTACGACTGAGTATTAAACCTGTAAAAAAGATAAGGTATGAGATCATTCCCATTAGAATTACAGGTTTTCGCCCATAACGATCAGAAAGATAACCACTCAAATAAAGCACTAAAATTCTTCCTAGACCAATGGCTGAAATAACCAAAGTAAGATTTTTAGCCGTACTGTTGTATTGCAGTACTAATTTATCCAAGTGTTGCGAGATGATGATCGCTGCCATACCTTGTAGTATGTAGTTTACAAATAACGCAATTACGGTTGTATATTTCTGTTTTAATGTCATCATCAATCATTCCTTCATATTCTAAAGGGTATACTCAGGGTCATATGACCCTGCATACCTTATCTGTTTCTATTTAATACTATTTATTTATTACTTTGGAAAATACTCTTAACACCAAATACTTTCTTGTATCGTTGTGCAAGAATTACCATTAATACAAATCCTACAATAGCGACACCTGCATCAAGTAACATAACTTTAGTAAAGTCTGTTTCCATTAATCCTTTAGCAACTACTGGCATAACATAAGTAGCAAGACCCATGAAGATGTTGTAGTTTCCAGTATTCTTTCCTTTTCCTTTAGGGAAGAACTGACTTAACATCGCATTACCCATTTGAAGTACACCACCTGCTGCTGTAAATCCAACGATTGGAGCACCAATTTGTAATGTTAGTTCTGATGGGAATAGGTAAATAACAATCAGTGTTAATGATGATACGAATGTATAAATAACCATCAGTGCAATATCACGAACACCGCGTGACATGATGAATGATGAGATGAATACCGCTGCAAAGGCACCAAATGTATAACTTGTTGTTAATACACGACTTGCCATATCCGTCATCCCAACAACTTCAGTACCATACAGTGTGATTACTTGTTGGAAGAGGTAGAATGTTGACATGCAGAAGAATGCATAAATGATAATGATGAATCCATCTAGTTTATAGATTGGTTTTGTAACAAAGACACTCTCATCTGCAGTTTCTTCTTTTTTATCTTCATTTT
>DEPV01000093.1:2104-5565 GCA_002358955.1 Erysipelothrix sp. UBA3383
GAAGTACAATAGACCATCCAAACCATAGGTTTTGGCCAGTTAGATAACCAATGAAGATTGGTAAGAGCATTCCTGATGCTGCAATGAATCCCTTAACAACAACAGATGCTGTACTTGGGTTTTCTGGGTAGATTTCCATTAATGCAGGATAAGTCGCTGCATCTAGGAATGATGTTGCTGCCCCTGCGATGAATGCTACAACATAAGCGATTTGAATGTTTGTGTTAACCATCAGTAATCCAAAGAATAAGAGGTATCCAAACATCCCTACATAAATCAGTGGTTTACGTCCGTATTTATCAGATAAACGTCCTGCAAAGAACAGAACTAAAAACTTCCCAATACCAACTGCAGAAATAACTCCCATAACCCCTGCATTATCGGTTGACCATAACGCTGCAAATGATGCAATGTTTTGTGAAATAATGATGGCTTGAATTCCTTGGATGAAATAGTTCATGTATAAGAAAAAGGCTGTCATTGTGTATTTATTTTTTTTCATATATTTTCTCCTTAGTATGGAGCGTTACATACCATAGTCAAACTTAAATTCATTGCTAACAAACTCAATAAACTGCTTTACAGATTCAACCTTTTCACTGTTTTTCTCATAGCCCATATAGATCATGCGTTCATGCACAGGATTTTCCAAAGGAAGGCATTTCAGATCTAAGGTCTCATAGATTTTCTTCATCGGGGTGATTGAATATCCCAAGCCGCTTGCAACCATGGAACTGATTGACATTTCATCATCGATTTCAGCAATGATGTTGGGTTTAACGCCCACTGAGCTGAATAAGTCTTTAATCTCATTGCGGGTACCATAGCGATTGGCATATTGAATCATTGGTAAGTCTTGAAGATCACCAAGGTCAACGTGTTGCAGTTGTGCCAGTGGTGAATCCAGTGAACAGATGACTCTGTAGTCTTGTTTAAATAAGGGTTTAAATTCAAAGGATTTGTTGAAACTATCAACACGGTTGATGAATATCACATCAAACCTTCCAGTTTGAAGCCCACTTGTTAATTCTTGGGTACTTTCACCTGTTGTCGTATCACTCTCAAATAATGAGAATTCAACTTCGATTGAATGATGAACACGCTTGAATGCTTGAATCAGTTGAGGAATGAAATCAGAACTTAATGTGTAGAGAAAAGCGATGTGTATGACTTCAGTCTTCTTCTCTTTCAAGTATTCTAAGCGGTTGACACCTTCTTTAATTAAAGACATCGAACGTTCGACATAAGCAACAAATTCTAAACCGTATTCTGTAAGGACGGAATTTCTACCTTTCTTTTGAAAGAGTGGAACATTCAGTTCTTCCTCCAAATTTGAAATGGCATGGCTTAGTGTGGGTTGTGTAATGTGTAGAATGTCTGCAGCTTTTGTGTAGTGTTGAGTTTGTGCAAGAACCAAGAAATATTCTAAATGGTTTAAGTTCATGGATACTCCTTCTAGTAAGGTTCTATGGTATGTGCTCCAACTACACTTACACCTTACAATTTTATTTTTTTACTGAACAATTATTAATATTAATATATCATTGGATTGATAGATTTTTTCTATAATGGAAGCAAATTGGCATCTTTTTCAGAGTTCAATTCAAAAATAAGTTGGCTCTTTTTAATTGCTTGTGAAAAAAGTAACGTATAGTTCAAATGTCGATATTAACTTTGATAATTTGATTCAGTTTGATACTATTCAAATTTAAGGCATTCCATAAGTACCAAACTGATTCCTGATTCATCATCTGCATTAATTTTATTTATCATGATGCGATTTTCATCTCTTTTTACATAAAAAAAGAGAAAACAAATTGCTTTCTCCAAGTTTTATTATGATAAATAATCTTCTAATTGTGAGACTAAAGGGTCTTTAGAAAGTCTAGCTTCAGTATACAAGGTGTGATAGATCATCTGAATATCAGAGCAACCAATTAAATCACTCATGGGTATGATGTCATAATCACTGAGCCTATCCGTCATGGTATCGGTGGTACAGACATAGTCATAGTCTTCACCTTCTCGAAAGACCTCAATTTGATGGTTTTGAAAGTGTCGTTTAATTATTTGCATTAATGAGTACGCATGATCCACGCCAAAGTCACTGTAAACACCCAGTCTCATCCCTACATGGGGTCTAATGTTAGGAAGATGAATATAAAGGTTGTAGATGATTTCACCATAGTAAGGCTCTAAATCCATATCAATCAATTGAGTATATCGAGCTAAGCTTTTATTAAAGATCGTAAAAGCGGTTGGGTGTTGCAATGAGAAGTTGTGATGAAACAATTGAAAACGATTCAGTACATTATCAACACTGCTTCCAGCTACGATAATCTTCAATAATAAAGCAATAAGAACATCACTCATGGCCTTAAAGTCCGATTGGTTCTGAGCAATATAGGATGATCCAAAATAAGTTCCCAACTCATTATCAATACTGCACTGGAAAATACTGATGAAATCATGCAATTTATATTGATCAATAATATAGTCATAAGCCCGTTTCATCTTTTCTCTTGTGATGATGCCTTGAGAATAACGGATATCAGTAATGAATGCTAAAGTTTGCAAGTAATTTCGCATGGGTCCTGTTACCTGTAAGTTTAATCGTTTGATATAACCTGAGAATACTGAGGGCTGTACTTTTTTAAACGGTCTGATGCTTGCATAATCCGATACCAAATAAATATTAGTAATCATATGCATCAATTCAATTTCATTCTTGGCAACAATAACAGGTTTTGAATCAGTACCTTCTTTAAGATAGTCAATTGATGCATTAACAACAGCAAGCAATTCATTAATCTTTGTGATGGTCTTACGTAAATAAGATTCACTGTATTCCAGTTCAATAGCATGATCTAAAATCGTATAGTCAGGATGAAAATAGATATTCATCAGTAATTCCAAGCCAATTTCACGTTTTAGAATGCTTTGTTTAATACTCATTAAATCTCCAACGGCAACATTTTTAATTTCAACCGCTAAGGAGTCCACACGCATGTTTAAAACTTTACCCCAATGCTCTTCCATATACTCAAGGTCAGCTTTCACTGTAGCCTTACTGCAATGGTTTAATAAGGTGATATCATCAATTAAATAACGATTGGTAAAATAGGTTTTTTCTAAGATATTCAATATTCTAACTGCTTTTGAGCTTACGAGTTCTTTCATAAATAATCCCTTTTAAATTTTTATTGATATATTTCGTGTTTAACTATCATATTTATAAGAGCTTCATGACCCCTAAATATAATAAAAAGATGTTCTTCACATTGCTGTTAACATCTTCTGTTTAATATTAAGAAAGAAAGCATTGAATATCCAAATTAAGAGGGGGAATTCGTAATTCAGATACTTCAATGTCCTTTCTTGACTCAATTATATAGTGATAAGGAATATATGCTAAATCGTATATTTTAAAATTTTATAAAAAAAAATTCAATTCAATCAGA
>DEPV01000093.1:5643-20713 GCA_002358955.1 Erysipelothrix sp. UBA3383
TTTTAATAAAGTTAATGAAATAGAAGCTATAGAATTTGAATAATATGAGTCCTGCTACCCCAATTAAAGAAGAGTATATCAATAAAAAATTAATTTTAACCCTTCATTCTAGAAAAATTTGAAATTGTGACTTTATAAATTTTACACAGCACATAATTTTTAATTGCCTGATTATGATGTAGTTTAATAAGCAGTGGCTATCCAGTTTCAATACTTTGTTAGGTTTAAATCTATTTGTCGTAAAATGCATTGTTGATAAAAGTGAAAAACCACCACTGTTTAAAGTGGTGGCTATGATTTCATTTTATAATGATTGGTGAATTAGCGTGTTTTAAAGTATGAAGGAATTTCAGGTCCATCATTCTTAACTTCAGGTGCACTTTCTTCAGCAACGGCTTTAAAGCCTGTGTTGTTTGGTTGTGCTTGTGCTTCTTCATGAGCATTGTCAAATCCTGTTGCTACAACAGTAACGATGATTGCATCTCCCAGGTTTTCGTTGATTGCAACTCCAAAGATAATATCAAGATCAAATCCTGATGCCTCACGAACGTATTCAATCGCTTGTGATGCTTCAATCATTGAGATGGATGCACCACCGGTAATGTTGATGATAGCATTGCGTGCCCCATCAATTTGAGCTTCTAATAGAGGTGATGTAATTGCGCGTTTTGCAGCTTCAATTGCTTTATCCTCCCCATCTGACATACCAATACCAATAAGTGCAGAACCTTGTCCTTGCATAACTGTACGAACATCGGCAAAGTCCAAGTTAATGAATGCTGGAACAGCAATCAAGTCTGTAATGGTTTGAACCCCTTGACGTAAAATGTTGTCAGCTTCTTTAAATGCATCGATCATTGAGATATTACCAATAACTTCAAGCAATTTATCGTTGCTTACAATAATAATGGAGTCTACGTTATTACGTAACTCAGTTAAACCATCGCGTGAGTTCGTTTGACGACGTGGTCCTTCAAATGTAAATGGTTTTGNNATACCTTGTTTTAATACATTATCCGCCATTGAAAAAGCATCCATCATAGATGTATTTTGACTTACTATTTGTAATAATTTATCATTTGGAATTACTACTAATGTATCTACTTTTCCTTTTAAACTTTCAATTCCTCTTTCAGCTTGTGAAAGTCTTTTCTTTCCTTCAAATGTAAATGGTTTTGTAATAACTCCAATAACCAGCGCACCCTCTTCTTGTGCAATGCGTGAGATAACAGGTGCAGCACCGGTTCCAGTACCCCCACCCATTCCTGCTGTAACAAAGACCATATCAGCCCCTTTAACAGCTTCGCGAATTTCATCCTCAGATTCAAGTGCAGCCTTACGCCCAACTTCTGGGTTTGCTCCTGCACCATTTCCTGAAGCATTGTTTTTACCCAGTTCAATTTTATTAACAACTGGTGAAACGTTTAATACTTGCAGATCCGTGTTAGCGATAAAGAACTCTACCCCTTGTAGACCTTCATCCACCATGCGGTTGATGGCATTACCACCTGCCCCACCAACTCCAATGACTTTAATAACTGCTACTGAATTGTGATTCATTTAAATTTCCTCCGTGTCTAGCGACCAATAAACATATTTTTTAATTTTTGTGTTAAGGACTCTTCGTCCGTTTTAATTTCATCTTGTAATACTTGTTGTTTGAATAAGACTTCATCTACACTGGCTAGTGTGTGTTGTCTGTATACAGCCTGATCTTTATAGAAGTAGAATGCTCCTACTACACTACTGAGATTGGACTGTTTGACACCAAATGTGGTACTGACATAATTTTCAACATCACTTTGACTGGCTTTTTCTACGCGTTCCTTAAATCCTGAAATGGTAACAACATCACCCACAACCAGAACCTTAGGAGTTCCTAAATTGTGAACGGGTGAGAAGCCATCACACACAGCATCAATGTACTCTATAATCGGTTCTCCAACAATATCATAAATCTCTTGTTCTGAGATGGTATGTGTTTTGGATTTACTGGACCACATGAAGATAGGATTTTGACCTAAGTTCCCATGTTCCAAATTAAGATTAAAATAGAGTAAGCGATGTGTCACATCACTTGGAATGCGTAATGCATTTTTCAATAGGGATGAAAAGTTATTCATACCGGTTGCTAGATAATCGTTGGATAATAAACGTCCTTGATGATAAAGCGTATATTTGGTGAAATCGGGTGTAAATTGAATTGCAACAACAGGGCGTTCTACACTGGCTTCTAAAGCTGATGTTTCTTTAGCAAGTGCAAGATCGTCCATAACAATATCAATAATACCTAGACCTGAAGTTTCCACACATGCTACATATGGGAAAACAACACTTTGTTTTAAGTAATAGCAATCTGCTTCACAGACAAGGTTATCGCCCTTTTCTTGGAGCGGTACCTTTCGTGAAACAATGCCATTGTTTGTAAATTTACTGAACATCACATTACCCAAGATATAACCATCGGGTGCTGCTTGTCGGTACATATCAGAATAAGCGCGCTTGATATCAAGTTCACTCACACGACCATTGATTGGTATTGTTACCTGACGGCTGATATGTTTCATGTGAATGCCAGGTACGGTTAGAATTACTTGAGTAATGACAACACCTAAATTACGGGATGCATTTTCTACTGCTTTTTTGATGGCATCTGTGACAATTGATTCACTCATAATGGAATAGCCATCCATTCCCATATGAGCCACTCGTTCAACTTTTAAAATATTGAGCCGACCGTTGAAGAATTGACCCACAATGAGTCGAACTTCATGAGCAGCGATTTCTAAAGTTGCGATGATCTGTTTTTCCATGCAAAACCCCCATTCACTATTAGACTTATAATATCATAATTACGCACTGTATTAAAGGGCATAAAAAAAGTTTTCAGTGCTTTTCACCATTCTTTAACACTTGTTTTTAGTGCAATTCAGATCTTATTCACTGCAGTGATCTGAAGTTTTCGATAAAGAGCACTTCCCTTGTGATTTTACTATATGTTTATATTCATAAACTAAAGTTTATATTGATGCCTAATTGATTCTTTTGACAAATGGATTGATAGACTTGTAAACACACAGTATTTATTAGACAATGCATATGAACAATATCAAACTTAAAAAGGTCTTAATATTGCTAAGAAGTGCACATGTGGCAATGTGTCTTTAAGAAGTGATTACTACTTTTAGAACCCAAACATTTTTATATAAAATTTGTTTGAATTGCTTGCACGCACCTTTTTAATATGATATAGTTATCAAGCGTTAAGTTTGCAAATTTGCAATATGAAACGAAACTAAAAATAAGATAAAGAAAGGGGGTTACGGTATGTCAAGAGTATGTCCTGTTACAGGAAAGAAAACGATGTCAGGTAACAATCGTTCTCACTCATTACGTGCAACTCGTCGTAAATGGGCTGTGAACTTACAAAAAGCTACTATCATGGTAGACGGTAAACCAACTCGTGTCCGTATTTCCGCCCGAGCACTAAAAACATTGAAAGCACAACAAGCTCGATAAAATTAACGGTTTATGACCGTTTTTTTTATATCCAAAATCAAGGAAAAGCCCCGTTCTTTAAAGAACGGGGCTTTCGTCATTGGATTGAATGCATAAGATTCGACCTTGATGAATGATCATTGTGGCATCATCAATAATTTCATTAGAGCTTAGGTAATCTTCAAAAGGATTGACATTTACCTTGTGCAGTGGGTATTTAAAGCCTTCTAGTGTGATGGTAAAGCTTTCAAAAGGAATGATGGAGAAATACTTGTATTCCCCTTTCTTGAAGCTGTATTCACCTTCTGTAAAGGATTGGATGCGATTGCTTTGGTTATAAAGGATGATGCGTGGATCTTGAAATGCTTGGATGATGTTAATCATCTCATGATCAATGCGCCTTCCTAAAGCACCATAGACATGGATCACATCATAATCATCACATTGACTCAGTGCATAACTGAAGTCTGTGATATCTTTAATAGGATCCAGTTGAAGAAAGCGCTTCGCCCCTTCTTCAATGGCTTTTAAATCAGACTGCTTTACAGAATCAAAATCCCCACAGGCTAAAGCCATGGGGATCTTTTTTTGAGTACAAAGCAGTGCTCCATAATCAACACCGATCACATCGCCATAAATCTGCCCAAGAGGCTCATTTAAGATGATTGTGACATGTTTCATAGCAGTGAGCTGACCGCCGCTTCAATATCATCACCAAAGACATACGATCCAGCAATCAGAACATCTGCACCTTTGTCTTTACTTAATTTACCAGTGTCTTGATTAATACCACCATCCACTGAAATTAAATAAGAATAATTATTCAACTGACGCATTTCTGCAAGTTGAGCAATGCGATCACCCATCTCAGGAATGTAAGACTGTCCACCAAACCCAGGTTCTACCGACATCACAAGTACCAAGTCAACATGTTTTAAGTAAGGGACAATACTTGCTAAGTCCGTACCTGGTTTCAGTGTAATACCTGCCATGATGTTTTTTTGTTTTAAGTATTTGATAGCAGCCATAACATCTTCTGCATTCTCAAAACATTCAATATGAAAAGTAATCGCTTGAGCTCCCTTTTCAATAAAGACATCAAAGTATTGAACCGGGTTTTGGATCATCAAGTGAACATCCATAAAGGCATCAGAGTGTTTCTTAATCTGTGCCATAAGATCAGGACCAAAACTGATATTGGGTACAAAGACACCATCCATAACATCATAGTGAATCCACTTTGCTCCAGCGACTTCAATACGTTTAAGTTGGGTCTTCATATCTGAAAAATCCATTGCTAATACTGAGGGTGCTATAATTGTGCTCATAATCGAGGCTCCTTTATCATTTCAAAACATTCTACATAGTGATCATATCGTCGTTGAGATATTTCACCATTTTCAACAAGTTCTTTAATCTTACAATTGGGTTCTTTTAAGTGCATGCAATCTCGATAACGACATTGTCCTTCATACTTTTGAAAGTCGGGAACACTTTGTGAGAACTCCAGTTTATCAAGTGTTGAGAAGTCTAGGGAAGAGAATCCTGGTGTATCAGCAATCCATCCTCCTGCAACATCGTACAACTGATTGTGACGGGTTGTATGTTTACCACGTCCCAGTGCTTTTGATATTTCTTGAACATTCAATTTAAAGTTTTCATTAATACGGTTTAGGATGCTGGATTTACCAACTCCAGATTGTCCTGCTAAGACCGACAATTTCCCTTTTAGAATCGCTTCTAAAGGTTCTGTAGGATGATTTTTACCAGTAACAATCACTTCATAACCTTGGTACTCTACAAGTACCTCTTCAATTTTAGACTCATCTACTAAATCAGCCTTTGATAATACTAGGACTGGTTTAATTTTAGAATACCCAACCAGGAAGATCAGACGATCTACCAGTGTGTATGAAAAGTCAGGTTCCACCATTGACATTACAATCAGTGCTTGATCAACGTTGGCTACAAAAGGTCTGACCAATTGGTTTTTTCGTTCCAGTACCTTTTGAATCACCCATTTCTCTTCACTATAGTCTACTAATAAGCGATCACCAACCAGTGGTTTTTCACCCAGACGTAATTTACCCATTGCTACTGCAACATGGATTTCACCTTCACAATAGATTTGATAACGATTTGAAACAATGCTAATTAATAAAGCTTCTTTCATTCATTCTCCTCACTGAAGGGATCACCCTTCGATTTTATTCCTCACTGTCCGTTTTGCGGTCAGATTCATCCGAACCCTCATTTTGCCCTTGATCATCACCCTCATCACCACTTGGTGCATCCGGTTTCTCTTCTGGCTTGGGCTCTTCTTTTGCAGGTTTATCTGCAATGTCATAATAGAATAATTCTACAACACTACTGCTGGTTTGTACATAGTAACTCCCAGCTCCTGGTGTACTTCTAACCACGACATCATACTCTAAAGTATCAATGAGTGATGAGTGTACAGAGGATACATTCAATTTACTGATTTTAACGGATATGCCATCTTTTTCAAGTTCTTGTTTGGCATCTAAGATATTCATACCAATAATATTATTTGGAATGATGGTTTCTTTTTCACCCGATACGACAAGGGTTAATTCAAAGCGTTTGAATGGTTCAATACGATCTCCTTCAAGCAGTCCACTTTGTGAGATGACCTGATTTAATTTAAGATCGGGTCTTACTTCTTTCTCCAGTTTAATGGATACATTATAATCTCTTAAGTACTCTTCAACCTCACTAACACTCATACCTGTAAAATCAGGAATAATCAGACGTTTTCCTTGCGAGATTTTTAGTTTGATGGTTGTTCCTTCAGTAATATCACCAACAAGATCTGGTGTTGTACTGATAACAATATCCTTATCAAACTCATCTGAGAATTCATAATCATAGTATGGATTGACAATCAGGCCAATCTCTTCAAGCATTTGTGTTACTTCACTAACATCTTTACCAATCACTTCAGGAAGTTCTAAGGGTTTATTAGAAGAGCCTCCATTAATTAAGAAGTAGAGCATAACACTTAAGATTACTGTAAGGATTACTCCTGCAATAACCATTTTCTTACGTTTATTATTTTCAGGTTTATTCTCTGGCTCATCTTGAAGTTCTTCACCTTCAACATGGGTCAGTTTGGCAATAACCTTAGTGCCTTCATCCTCTTCAACATCAGGATACCACAGTGGCTCATTGATGCGGCTTGCATCCAGTGCACTGCGCAGATCATCATAGAACTCCTCTGCACTGCTGTAGCGGTAAATACGGTTTTTATGCGTTGCTTTTGCAATGATGTTTGCAAGTGAAGTTGGAAGTGATGGATTAAAGTCTAGTATTGATGGAAATGGATCTCGCATGTGTTTCATTGCGATTTCAACCGGTNNCTCTAAAAGGAACATCTCCTACCAAAAGTTCATACAAGACAACACCCAATGCATAGATATCAGATTGAACCGTTGCTCCCTCACCACGTGAGCACTCTGGTGCTAAGTAGTGAACTGAACCTACAACACTATCAGACTTAGTCAGTTGCAGTGCATCTTCTGCAAGTGCAATTCCAAAGTCTGTAATTTTAACAGTACCATCCGATTGAACCAGAATGTTTTGCGGTTTAATGTCACGGTGAATGACTTGATTGCGATGGGCCTTACTTAAAGCAAGTGTTAACTGCTCCATAATGGATACAGCCTCATACTTATCTAAAGATCCACGTCGGGCAATCAATTCTTTCAGTGTTGTACCACTCATCAGTTCCATAACAATATAATGACGCCCTGCATCCTCACCCACATCGTAAACTTCAACAATGTTAGGATGGTTTAAACCTGAAGCTGCATTGGCTTCACGTTGAAAGCGTAATAAAGCTACCGGATCACTGGATAGATCCCCTCTTAATATTTTAATCGCAACATCGCGATCCAAGACCGTATCCTTAGCAAGGTAGACATCGGCCATGCCACCTTGACCAATTCGCTTTTTTAATAAGTAACGGTTTCCAAGTAATTGACTCATACTAACTTCCTTTCAATCAAAATAATGGAGATGTTATCATAACCACCACTTTGTAATGCTAATTGCATCAGTTTATTTCTTCGTTCTACAATATCTTCATATTCAAATGCTGCTTGGATCAAATCATGATCCACATAGCCATAAAGACCATCACTACACAGCAGTAAGCCATGCCACCCTTGATCCATTAAGATTGTTTCATAATGGATGTTACGATCAATTCCCACTGCATTCATTAAGATGTTGCGTTTGGGATGGGTTTCAAGTTCCAACGCTGTTATTTCATTGCGTTGGTACATTTCATAGGCAAAAGTTTGATCATGGCTTAGTGATTGAAGCACTTGATTCTTATAGGCATAAAGCCTTGAATCACCGATGTTAAATCCTATCGTTCCATGTTGTGTAATGACCACTGCAATCAATGTTGTTCCCATACCTTGATAATTCATATCTTTAAGGCTTGCCTTAAAGACTAATTCATTTGTTTTATAGATGGTTTTCTCAAACCATTTTTCTATATCAATGAGTGATTTGAATTCTTTTTGTTTTAGAAAATCCTTACTTAATAAATCAACCGTCATATGAGATGCAATGGAACCGCCCTTAGAGCCGCCAATACCATCACAGATGAATGCTAAAAGAGCACCGTTGTGCTCTATAATCGATAAATCATCTTGGTTTTCTTTACGTATTAATCCAATATCACTGATAGATGTATACTTAATCATTAAATCACCATACCTAGTCCTTATTTTAACATGTTCGCTTTAATTGTGCGATGTAGAACCCATCTCCCTTAGTTTCCATTGGGTAGGTGGTTTCTTCTTTCACCAATTCATAGTTCTCATGTGTTTCTAAAAATGCCTGAATTTGGCGTTCATTTTCTTTTTTATTCAATGTACATGTTGCATACACAAGAATGCCATCTACTTTTAACATGCTTGATACATGAACCAGCATCTCTTGTTGCAGTTTTACTAAAGCATCAAGGTCTTGTGGGAAGATATGATAGCGTAAGTCATGCTTGTGCGATAAAACTCCCAATCCAGAACATGGAGCATCCAGTAGAATGCGATCATAGTCTACAGTGTTTTGAAACTCCAGAACATCACTGGTAATAATGTTGGTGTTTTTAACCTTACCACGTTCCATTAATTCACGAGTTACAATACTGCGTGATTCATGCAATTCAATCCCATCGATACGACCTGTATTATGCATCATATCTGCAATTTGTAATGTTTTAGTACCTGGGCCACAGCAGCAATCCAATACATTAAGATCATCTTCTAGATCCATATACGGAACTACCTTTTGTGAGTTGATATCTTGAATGACACCATAACCTGATGCTAGAAAATCACTTCTAAATAACTCTTGTTTGGCAATGATGCCAGATTCAACACGTTCCATAATCTCAGGATTAAATTCACTTGGATTTAATCCGTTCATACGAACATAAGTCGGTTTAATTGCTTGGCAGTACTGTGCATACTCAATTGAGAAATCCTCAGAGTATTGTGCCTTGAGTAATTTCATGATCCATAAAGGCATGGAATACTCAATGGATGCCACTTCAAGGGCATCACCAGTAATGGTACGCTCACCCCTTTGAATGACCTTTTTAATGACTTTATTAACAACGCCTGAAAAGCGTCCAAAGTTTAATTTTTTTGCTAGTTCTACAGATGTATTGACCACTGCATAATCAGGAATGTCATTCATCTTGAAGTGTTGTGCTAATCCTATTTTAATAATTAAGCGAACTTCTTTAGGAAGGCGTTTATCGACTAAATCATCGAATTGATAGTCCAAATACATCATGTTTTGTAACACTGTATAAACAAGTGCACTGACAAAAGCTTGGTCTTGGGCATCAAGATCAAGTTCTTTTAAAACGATGTGGGCGTGACGGTCTTTAAAGGTAACCTCACTTAAAACCTTATATGCTGTTTCTCTTCTCATAATTAATCGATATTCAGGGGATTGACATCCACACTGACTCCTATTCTATTGCTTAAACGATACAGTGTAAGTGTATCACGTAATGCCGCTAACATCACATCTAAATTGCGTCCTTTAAGGATGATGCGATGGCGATAAATCTTATTCATTTTACGGATTTGAGCAGGACCAATTGCCCTGATCTCATCATGTTTAAAATATTGTTTGAAATTCTGTGTTGCCACTTCTACCTTATCAGCATCATCCCCACTAAACATTACACTAATCAGGTAGTTATAAGGAGGATATGAACCCATTTTACGATAAGACATTTCTTGTTTAAAGAACTTATCATATTGATGTTGACTGGCATAGACAATGGCATAGTGGTTGGGATCTTGAGCCTGTATGATAACCTCACCCGGCTTATTACCACGCCCTGATCGTCCAGCAGCTTGTAGCAGTAAATTAAAACTGGTTTCTACAGTGCGATAATCAGCATGAATTAATGATGCATCAGCACTAATCACCCCTACTAAAGTAACATTTTCAAAGTCTAATCCTTTGGCAATCATTTGTGTACCCACTAAAATATCCGTTTGATGAGTTTCAAATGCTTTTAGTATTTTAGCATGGGCACCCTTGGTACGTGTTGTATCATGATCCATTCTACCAATACGTGCTTGGGGGAAATAGCCCTGTAACATGGCTTCAAGTTTTTGTGTTCCAACACCCATTCCAATTTCAGTATGATTCTTATCCCTTTTCCAAGTCTGTTCAAAGCCACAAACATGACATTTCAAACGATTGGAATAATGATGGTAGTTCAGTGCAACATCACAGTGAGGACATTGTAAAACACCATTGGAATTGATGTCTTTAATGTAAGTATGATAACCCCTGCGATTGAGTAAAAGCATGACTTGTTCATTGTTTTCTAAGCGTTTATGAATGGCGGATAAGAGATGTGGACTTAATGTTGCATCATGTCCACTTCGTATTACATCACGCGTATTTACAAGGCTTACTACAGGCATGTTTTGATTGATTCGAGTACTGAGTTCAAGATGTGTATAAACACCTCTAAGCGCTCTTGCATAGGTTTCTAGTGCAGGGGAAGCACTCCCTAAAATCAAGGGACATTGATGGCTCTCACTTCTTAAAAGTGCAATATCACGAGTATGGTAGTACGGTACCTTTGTTTGTTTATACGATGCATCATGCTCCTCATCCATAACAATAAGCCCTAAATTACTAAAGGGTAAAAAGATTGCAGAGCGTGTTCCTACAACAATTGAAATTTCATTATTTAGAATGCGTTTATACTGTTCGTATTTCTCTTGTTGATTCAATCCTGAATGATAAATGGCAACATCTTCTCCAAAACGCTTGGATACCCGTTCAATCATCTGTGGTGTTAAAGAAATTTCAGGCACTAAGATAAGAACTTCTTGACCTTGATCTAAGACCTCACGTGCCTTTTGAAGATAAACTTCTGTTTTACCAGAACCCGTGACTCCTTTAAGAAGGTAAGTATGACTCTTATCTAATTGAATATTCTTCAGCGCTTCTTTTTGATCATCACTCAATTCTAGATCGTAAGATGTAACATCAATTGCTTTAACCTCATGAATGGCTTCTTGATAAAACTCTTCAAGGACATGATTATCAATCAATTTACGAATCCCACTATAGATAGATCGCGCCTGTGTGTAGGTCATAACATCACCCATTTGATCCAGAAGTTCTTTTTGTAGTTTGGTAGGTTTACCAATAAATCCTGTTTTACGCACATAACGGATCAGTTTAGCGTCTTGTGAACTTGAAGTGGGTCTGAGTTGATTGGGTAGAATTGTTTGTAAACACTTAATCATCGGACTGACAGTGTGATAGCTCATCCATTGTGCAATCTGATACAACTCTTCATTGATGATACTGTGCTCATCCAGTACTGATTTAATTGATGATACTTTAAAATCTAGGGGTTCTTGATCGTGAACATCAACTACAAAACCAATCAGTTCACGACCCCTTACCTCTACTAAAACACGCATACCAAAAGACACAGCGAACCCTGCTGTGTGATATGTTAAAGTTTCATTATTTAAAAATGCATGTTCTATATAGACTTCACAAAAATTCAAAACACCCTCCTACAGACTAAAAACAACTCTATTAAAGAGCTGTTTCTATGTTTCTTTTTATAATCAGTGAAATAGCATCAGCTGCAATTTGTGGATCATCATTACGAATCACATAACGGTAATGATTCATTAAATCCATTTCTTTTGCTGCTTTTTCAAGACGCTCATTAATAATGTCTTGAGATTCGGATTGTCTTCCTTCAATACGTCTTCTTAACTCATCCATGCTAGGTGGTACTAAGAAAATACTCAAGCAGTCAGGAACTCTTTCAATAACTTGCTTTGCCCCTTCAACTTCAATTTCTAAAATAACGTTTTTACCTTCATCTCTTAGTTTATTAACAGCATCCAAAGATGTACCATAGAAGTTCCCAACAAATTCAGCATATTCCAGTAATTCATTATTTTCAATTGCAGACTTAAAGCGCTCTTGTGTTACAAAATTGTAGTCAACACCATCTTGCTCACCATTACGAGGTGATCGCGTCGTCATTGAAATTGAGAACGCTAAATTAAGCTCTTCACGATCAAAGAATATTTTTCTTACCGTCCCCTTACCAACACCACTTGGTCCTGATAATATAATTAATAACCCACGTTTCATAGAGCACCATCCTTTTGAAATATTTTACAAAAAATCATACTAAAAGTCAATGAATACTTAGTTTAAGGCCGGTATTCGTTATATTTCCTACACCAAAAAGGATTTTGATTTAATGACCACTTCTTTCTGTGCTTGATAGAATGTTTAATTCAGTTCTTAATTTAGATACTTCTCTACGAGTAAGATGAAAACCTTTAGAAACAAGAATCTCAGAAATTAATTGATCTGTAAGCGGCCTCTTTTTATTTTCATTACTTATAATGTCAGTCAGAACACTTCCGACTCTATCTTTATGCGATTCTTTAGAAAAAACACCGAAGAATGAGGATAGTTCGAATACTAGACCATTAACATCAACTGTTTTATTACTAATTGCTCTTGATATTGTAGATTCACTTAAATTTAAAAACTTTGCGATTTCCGACTGTGTTAAATCAACAAGAGGACCTTCCGCTTTGATAAAGCAACTTTGTTTATTAACAATATAAGATATAATCTTTGATAAGGTATCATTCCTTCTAGAAATCGCACTTTGCAATCTAACAGCCCTATTATAATAGTCTTGTAGTTCCTGAGTCATTCCATCAAAATTAAGCTTTACAACTTGTAATTTATCAAAACTTCTTCTGAATGAAAATGAAATTTCATTATCAACCTTAATTAGTATATCAGGTAAATATATTTCCTTATCGGTTATGAATTGATATCCAGGTCTAGGATTACAAGTTTTAATTTGTTCTATTGCTAACAGTATTGCTTCTTCTTCAACTTGCAATGTTTTAGCAATTAATTCATAATCACGTATTGCTACATCGGGCAAATGATTTGTACAGATTTTTTCTATCAGTTGTAAATTAGCTTCATCTTGAAGTTGAATCAGAAGACATTCCGAAAGGGTTCTAGCACCAACACCCGATGGTTCAAATGATTGGAGAACACACAGGGCAGAAATAAAATCATTGTTAGAAGCATCCTTAAATTCCGAGCTAAAAACTTCATATATATCAATTGGCAGATAACCAAAATCGTCAACTGAATTTGCAAGATATAACAATTGATCAACATGCATATAAGCAGCTTGAAATACTTGTTCTTGTAGTATATTTTTGAGATTTTTTGGTTCATGGTAAGTTTCAAGAACAGAAGAGAAAAAGTCATCGTCCTGAGAACGATAACTTTCTTCATATTCTAAAAAAGGGTTTTCATCAAATTCATTTGCAACTATTTCCTCTATCTTTTCCGTACTAGCTCCTAGAATGGTCAAGCCAACTTGTTGTGATTGGTTAAGTTTATGCCCTTGAACTTGTTTTACTAAATTTTTGTACATTAACATCACCTTCTTTACTCAAAATTGAATACAATTTATTGTAGATTAATGTGTATATTATACCATATACCACTGAGATACTTCCAAAAATAAGGAACCCTAGAAATACTAAAATAAAACTTACTATAGACAGTAGTATTTTAAAACTAACTAAGGTGAAAATTTCTGATAATATCAACGCAACAGTATCAACTGAAACGGAACTACTTTCTACCTTTAGACATATCGTCATTCCAATTCCAAATAAAAGGCCAGCCAATATAGTTGAAATTAATTTGGAGTTTACTAGCGCAACTTCATATTTACTAAAATACGAAAAAAGCAACATAAATATTACACCACTTAAAGTTGTTTGAATCGCTACTTTACGAGATAAAAAGAAGTATGATAAAACAATAACAATTATAGTAACAATATTTAACCAATTCGGTATACCAATATTAATCCAACTATTAAGAAGCATTGACACCCCTGTCAGCCCACCGGTAAAAATCTGATGTGGTAGAATGAAAAAAACATTTGCAAAAGTAATTAATAAGTTCGCGACAACTATTAAAATTACTTTGTTTTTGTCGATATTAGAGATCATTCCAACTACCTTCAAAAATATAATCGCCTTTAAACTCCAGAGGATGCTGACCAAAATAGTTTCTCATAGCTTGGATTAAATTAGCATTACTTTCCATGGAAATTAAACCTTTAAAGTAACTTACTATTGAAGTTAAAACTGGACAATACACATCTGTTGATGTGACTTTCGATGTATTTAAAATATATTGTTCTAATTTATTATGAAATAATTCTTTAAATTCAGGAATGTATAATAATGAACTGGCATCATTGACCATTTCCATTGATGACAATTGTTTTACTAATTGTGAATCTATAATACAACCACTACACCAAACTTTAAGAATATCAGTTAAACTATAATCCCATTCCATTTGTTTACCAATAATTCTTAATATTTCAAAAGACTGCTCATATAAAAGAACTCTTGATAATAGTAAAACATCTTTCCATTCATCAATTGTTAGCTGATGGGTTTCATTGTGGATTTTTCCAAAATATTTTCCTAGGGTTTCTCTCTTTTCGATTTTTTCAGAGTTAATCCTAGCTTCCAATGCCGAATTTAGCACCGAAGCCATTAAGCCATACTCGACTGCAGTTTGAACAGTCCATTTCCCAGTACCATTCTGTCTTGCAATATCGACTATTTGATCTAATACAAAAATTCCTTTTTGATCGACTGTATTTAAAATATTGATAGTTATATCCAATAAATATGATTTTGTCAAATCTTGATTTAGATTGTTTAAAGTAACTGCTATTTCTTCATTACTTTTTCCTTCGTGTTTCAATATCGATACTATATCTGCAATAAGTTGCATTTCTGCGTATTCTATACCATTATGGATAGTTTTAATAAAATGACCCGCTCCTCGGTTACCTAGGTATTTACAACAAATATATCCATTTTCGGTTTTGGCTGCAATCTTCATTAAGTAAGGTTCTATTTTTTTGTACACGTTTTTATCACAGGAA
>DEPV01000112.1 GCA_002358955.1 Erysipelothrix sp. UBA3383
GGCTTGAATGTAGATGATGAAAACCGTGTTATCTTTAATGAGATTACCAAAGATGCTGTATTGGCAGCTTTTGATCACCCTCGTCAAATTGATATGAAGATGGTGAAATCTCAAGAAACACGCCGTATCTTAGACCGTATTATTGGGTTTAAATTATCCAAGTTATTACAATCTAAAATTAAAAGTAAGTCTGCAGGACGTGTTCAGTCCGTTGCATTAAAACTGATTGTCGATCGTGAAGCAGAAATTGATGCATTTATTCCAGAAGAATACTGGAGCATTGTTGCTAACTTTGAGAATGATGGTAACATCATTGAAACTACGGCAGAGCGTTTTAAAGATCAAAAGTTAGTGATGAGTAATGAAGAAGAAGCAATGACTGTAGTCAATGCGGTTCAAAATGAATTTACCATTAAGAAATTAGAAAAACGCAAGCGTTCTAAAGCGCCTCGTTTACCACTGATTACATCAACCCTACAACAAGAAGCTTCAACACGTCTTGGACTGGGTGCTAAACGTACCATGTCCATTGCACAAAAACTGTATGAAGGAATTAACTTAGGGGATGAAACTGAAGGTCTTATCACCTATATGCGTACAGACTCAACACGTCTTTCCAATACCTTTGTTGATGAAGCAAAAGCATATATTCTAGAACATCATGGAAAAGAGTATATGGGAACTTACCGTGAAGGAAAGAAAACTGAAAATACACAAGATGCCCATGAGGCCATCCGTCCTACAGACATCACACGTACACCTGAGTCTGTTAAGAAGTATTTAAAACCCGATGAGTATAAGGTCTACCGCTTTGTGTATTATCGTACCTTAGCCTCACTAATGGCTGCAGCACAGTTTGATTCAGTATCTGTAGTCTTTACTCAAAATGAGTATGACTTCAATGGAAGTGGACAAACGTTAAACTTTGATGGTTACTTAAAAGTTTATGATTATGAGAAAACAAGCGATAAGATCATTGGTGAACTGGATGAAGCAAAAGCTTATAAACCCAATGACATTACACCCAACCAACACTTTACACAACCGCCATCACGCTTTACAGAGGCGCGTTTGATTAAAGAACTGGAAGAGAATGGGATTGGTCGTCCTTCAACCTATTCTTCAATCTTAGATACGATTGTTTATCGTGCTTATGCAACCTTTGGTGCTCTTTCAGAGACATCCCGTACTAAGTATTTTAAACCGACAGATCAAGGTATTTTAACGACTAAAGCATTGAGTGATAACTTTGATGAGATCATCAACGTTGATTATACTGCTGAAATGGAAGCAGAATTAGACCGTATTGCTGAAGGGGAAGAAGATTATGTTCAAGCGATTCAACGCTTTGTGGATAAATTCTACCCATTGCTTGAAAAAGCAGATGCTACAATGGAAAAAATTCCAGATGAACTAGTTGGGGAGAAATGTCCTGAATGTGGTCATGAACTGGTCTATCGTAATGGACGCTTTGGTCGCTTCATTGCATGTTCTAATTTCCCAGAGTGTCGCTACTTACGTCCACTTGAAGAAAACAAGAAACCAGCAGCTGAACCTACGGGTGAAGATTGTCCAGAATGTGGTAAACCACTTGTCAAACGCATGAGTCGCTATAAAACAGAATTTGTAGCATGTTCAGGATTTCCAAAATGCCGTTACATTCAACCTAATGAAAACTTCAAACAGGAACGTGCTGAAGCCATTGCAAAGCAAAAGGCTGAAAAAGAAAAAGCGGAAGCTGAAGCTGAAGCAGCAAATGCAGCTGTAGAAGACTAGAAACTAAAAAAGGACCTTAATTATGTATTTAGACGAATTTATGGATACCATAAGCGCAAATAATTCAGGATCACAACATACTGAGAGTGCATACAGAAATGATGTCTCTCAGTTTTTAGTATTTTATGAGACGGTTGATCTGGATGCATTACGACTTAATGATGCTTATGATTATTTAGAACACTTGTATCAAATGGGATTGAGTATTGTCAGTGTTGCACGTAAGGTATCAAGCATCCGCTCCTACTTTGATTTTTTACAACTTCATTATGGGCATGTGCACAATCCTTTCTCACACATTCAAATTAAACAACAATCAAGAACACTCCCGCGCTTGCTAACTCATCGTGAAATTGACACCTTACTATTATCATGTGAAGATGATGATTTTGGATTTCAAACCGAAGTCATTATCGAGTTGATGTATGCATGTGGACTGCGTGCTTCAGAACTGATTAATCTTAGACTACGTGATATGAATCTGCATGAGCGCAGTTTAAAAGTTGTGGGTAAGGGTGAGAAAGAACGGGTTTTATTCTTCTATGAGTCCTTACAAGAGAAGTTGAAAATATTTTTAGAGAAGACTAGGGTGCATATTGTAGAGGATGAGCATGACTTTCTATTTGCAGATCGTAAAGGAAAACCCATGAGTGCCTCACAACTCTCTTACCTTTTAAAGAAGCAAGGGGAGATTGCAAACTTGCAACAGGCACTGCATCCCCATATGTTGCGTCATAGTTTTGCAAGTCACTTACTGGATAATGGTGCAAGCATCCGTGTAGTCCAAACCTTACTGGGTCATGCTTCCCTGAGTACAACCCAGATCTATACCCATGTTAGTTTGAGTAAGATTCAAAAGGCATACTATGCTGCAATGGATGATATTAAGCTCACATAATTACACATCACATAGGAGAAGTCATAACATACTTAAAGTGTATTATCTTAAGTGTAAGAGATGTATCTCTCTCTTATATCCATTTTCTCCTTTATTATATTTATTAACCCCAATGATGAATATAATATCTAAGGCTTTGCCTTATAATTAAAAAGCACAACCATAATGTGCTTTTTTTTTGCATTATAGAAAGAAAATGAGTAAAGAAGTGACAGCTTTACCAATTTATTTCGATTCCTAGAAGAATCTTAGGATTGCGATGATGTCGACTTGATTCGATGTGGATTTCCATTGACTTTCTGAATTGTTTTCTCTATAATTAAATAGCGTTTGAAAAGTTAGGTGAGAAACATGATTTTTAAGAAATATGAACTGGATCGTCTGGGGTCTTCATATCTAGAAATAGATGAACCATTCCAAGCGGATCTTGATATGATTAAGGATCATCCTCGTTTGAATGAATTACGTGATATCTTCATCGTTGGTCAAGTATACTATGACCCTCATTCATCACAATTACTACCGCAATTTAATATTGAAGGTGTTATGGTGGTTCCTTGTTCGATATCTCTAAAGCCTGTTGAATTTGATTTCAGCATTCCCTTTGAAGATATGTTCAGCTTTGAGCCTTTGGGCCAAGAGGAAGAAGGAATAGAAGTTAATGGAGATGAGTTAGATTTGAGTCCTTATATTAATGATTCAATTTTAACAGAAATACCATTAAGGATGATTCACCCGGATTTAGAAGATTATCCTGAAGGTGAAGGATGGGAAGTATTGACTGAAGAAGATTTTATAAAACAAAAGAGTCAAGAAATTGATCCAAGACTAGCGAAATTGAAAGATTTCAAGATTGAATAAATGGAGGTGAAATCATGGCAGTTCCAAAAAGACGAACATCAAAGTCAGTGAAAAACAAAAGACGTACACACTACAAATTACCACGTGTAACATTGGTTAAAGATCCTGAAACAGGAGAATACCGTTTACCACACCGTGCTAATCGTGCAGATGTTAAATAATCAATCTTAGTGAAAACTAAGATTTTTTTTTACTTAATTTGTTATAATGAAATATAAGAGGTGACTTATGGAAAATTCAACCCGATTTCTAAATGCATTTATTAATATTGAAATGACTTTAAAAGAAATACTGAAGATCAATCATTTACCCTTTACGCAACTTGTATCACGAGCAAAGAAGAAAAATAAAGTTGTGGCTTACTATGAGTTTGACTTAATTGAGTACTCTCAATTAAGAAATGCGATTACACACAATCGTGTAGGATCTGCCCAAGAAGTCATTGCAGAGCCTCATTTATCTGTGGTTGAATCCATTGAAGCCATTGAAAAAGCATTGAATCATCCGACCCTTTTGATGGACATCATCAGCAAGGATGTATTTTATGTTGATTTATCAGACGATTTAACACAAGTTATTGAAGCTAAGAAAAAGACTGGGTATTCAGTAATTCCGGTTTATGATGATCGTATTTATGTAGGGACCATTACAGAGCCCATGATAGCACGATGGATGGAAGATCATTTTATGGATTGTAATACCCAAGATTTAACCATTAAAAAATTACTAATGTATTCAAAGGATTTAGAACGGGTTGTTTTTGTTCATGAAAAGACAAGTGTCTTTGATGCTATGAATACATTTATGAACTGTTATCAAGAAGGGCACCGCATCGCTGCGATGATTATTACGCCCAATGGATACACCAATGAAAAACCATTGCGTGTCTTAACATTAAGAGACCTACCTATTTTATTGCATGAAATGGTCTAATGATGTATATTACTAGAGTGAGATTTATGAAGGAGTTTTTATGACGAACTATTTTGAAATGAAAAATGCTTCTTTAAAGCGCTATAATACACTGCGATTGGATGTAACTGCCGACACGGTAATTATTCCACATACAATTGAAGGATTGGTAGAAGCTTTAAGAACGTATAAAGATCGAGAAATTATTATTATTGGAAATGGTTCTAATATGTTATTTACAAAAGAACATTATAATGAGGACTATTGTTTTATCATTACCATTTTATTAAACGATATTACGATTAAAAATGATGAAATTGTAACGGAAGCAGGCGCACGTTTGCACCGTTTAGCATGGTTTGCATGTGAGCAGTCCATTGGTGGAATGGAATTTTGTGAAGATATTCCAGGAACAATGGGTGGGGCTTTGATCATGAATGCAGGGCAATGGGAATTTACCATTGGTCAGTATGTTAACTGGATTGAAGTGTACAACTATGAAACGGATATGATTGAAACCATCCGTCCGGATGATAAGTTTTTTGCATATCGTTATTCACGCATTAATGAAATGCCAGTTTATATTCTGCGTGCAGGTTTAAAAACATCACCTGGAGATTATAACAAGGCACTGGATAAGATTTTATTCTACCGTCATGAGCGTTATGTTAAACAACCGCGTAACTTCGCCAATGCAGGATCAGTGTTTAAGCGTCCTGTGGACAAAAATGGTGAGAGTCTTTACATCTGGAAGATGTTTGATGAAGTGGGCTTACGTGGGTTTAGAATTGGGGATGCGAAAGTATCTGATAAACACCCAGGATTTATTGTGAATGTTAAAAATGCGAGTGTGCATGATATTGCTGCAGTGATTGCAGAGTGTAAGAAACGTTGTTTGGAACGATTTGATGTTGCTATCGAATTGGAATGGCGTGTCATTTCTTAATTGAATCATAAACTAAAAAAACTGTCTCTTTTTATTAAAGAGGCAGTTTTTTTGTGTTTGCAAAGTGGAGGATTAAAAATAGGTAATTGATGGACTTATCAACAATCCCCAAGATATTGATCAGGGATTGTTGATAGTTTTATAGAATAAGCGTGAAAGTTCATGAAAATGCTAAAAAAAGTACTTATGCAGGGTCGAATATGATAATATAGTGGTAAGAAGTGGTGCATTGTGGATAAAAGTGGGTGATAATCATGTTTATGGGAGAGTACCAACATAATATCGATCCAAAAGGCAGGATTATTGTTCCTGCTAAATTTCGTGATGAACTGGGAGCATCCATGGTGGTGACTCGTGGTTTGGATGGCTGTCTTGCCATTTATACACTTGAACAATGGGCGCAAGTTGTTGAAAACTTAAAGAAGCTGCCCAGTACCAAACGCGAAGTACGTATGTATACCCACATGATTATGTCTAAAGCTGCTGAATGTGAGCTTGATAATCAAGGGCGAATTCGTATTCCTTTACATTTATGCACTGCTGCTAACATCGAGAAGCATTGTGTTGTTGTAGGGGTTAATGACCACGTTGAGATCTGGGATCAAGAACGTTGGAACACTTACTTAGAAACGGCCAGCGAGAGTTTTGAAGATATTGCTGAGTCCTTAACGGAGTTCTTTTAATGAAACATATACCTGTCATGCTTAAAGAGTGCATTGAACTCTTAAACATCCATGAAGATGGAATTTATATTGATGCTACCCTTGGCGCTGGTGGGCACTCCCTTGCGATTTTAGAAGAACTAAAAGGGGGCCGTTTAATCGGATTTGATCGTGATATTGATGCGATTGAAAGAACCACATTAAGACTTCAAGAGTATGCTGATCAGACTACATTTGTCCACAACTCCTATACAGCACTCAGTGACACACTGGATGAGCTGGGGATTGAAGCAGTTGATGGGATTCTTTTTGACCTTGGAGTATCATCACCACAATTTGATGATGCACACCGTGGATTTTCTTATCGATTTGATGCACGCTTGGATATGCGTATGGATCAATCACAAAGTTTGGATGCTTATGAGATTGTGAATACCTATGATGCTAAAGACTTAGTTCGCATCTTGCGTGAAAATGGAGAAGAGCGTTATGCCAAACGCATTGTTGAATTAATTATTGAAGCACGCCCTGTAGAAACAACCTTTCAGTTGGTGGATATTATCAAACGTGCTTATCCTAATAAAGAACTTAAAAAAGGCCATCCGGCTAAAAAAGTATTCCAGGCTTTACGCATTGAAGTAAACGATGAATTTGAAGAAGTGAAGTCGGCAATGCATCAAGCCATCAGTCGTTTAAAAATTGGGGGACGTCTTGTTGTTATTACGTTTCACTCACTGGAAGATCGACTGGTAAAAAATATCTTTAACGAATATGGAAAACCAAAAAAAGTGGACCCTCGTATTCCGATGTTGGAAGAGGAGGTCTTAAACTACAAATTGGTTACCCGTGCTGTTAAAGCAAGTAAAAGCGAATTGGAAATTAACAACCGTGCACATAGTGCGATTGTAAGAGCCATAGAAAGGGTGAAGTAAAATGTCAAAGAAAATAGTACGTGTTAGACGTAAACGATCATTAAAATTATCAGGATTGCTTGGACTGATGGCATTTTTATCTGTTTTTCTATTCATGTTTACTTCTATTGCAACCAAAGCAAGCAACAGTATGTTGGTGCGTGAGATTCAAGATACCCAACGTTCCATCAAAGTAGTGCGTGATGAAACCGAGGCGATTACTGCTGAACTTGAGGCACTGACAAACTACAACCGTGTTGTTGGTATTGCAAATGATGCAGGACTTGATTTGCATCAAAACAGTACTATTACTGTTAAACCCGGAGAATAGTTATGAAAAGAAGACGTAATGTAAATTTTAGAGTTATGCTCATATCCATCACATTGGTTTTCACTTTACTTATCGTGGGAACCAATGTTTTTGTTATCTCTGTTTTGGGATATCATATTAATTCTGGAAAGAATATTAAACATGAAGTAGCAGGTGTCAATGATGTTGAAGTGCCCCTGTATGCCCATCGAGGAACGATTACCGATCGTAATAATAATGTATTGGCTCAAGATGTCATTTCCTATAAGTTGTATGCCAATATTGATAAGACTCGATTTAATGCAAAACAAGAGCCGGCCCATGTGACGGATATTGATGCTGCTGCAGAGCAACTTGCACCCATATTAAATACTACGAAAGATAAGTTATTGCCTTATTTGCAATCTGACTTAAAACAAGTGGAGTTTGCATCGTATGGTAATAACCTTGATATTACACAAAAAAAGGCAATTGAGGCTTTAGGAATTTCAGGACTTGGTTTTAGTGAACATGTGCGACGTAATTATCCCTTATCACCCTTTGCTCCGAACTTAATTGGATTTGCAGGATTTAAAGAAGACCAAGGTGAAATAGTTGGACAGATGGGACTTGAAGAAAACTTCGATGAAGAACTGACGGGTATTAATGGTTTTGATCGTTACCAACAAGATGGTAATGGTTATAAATTGAAAGAAATTCAACGTGAAGAATCGGTTGAAGGTAAAAATATTAAGTTAACATTAGATCGTGCCATTCAGGAGAAGTTTGAAGCAGCGATGCAGGGACTCTTTGATGATCCAGAGGTGAATACCACTGAGATTTGGGGAACGGTTATGGAAGTGAAGACCGGTAAGATTCTTGCTTGGGCAGAGTATCCTTACTTTGATCGTAATGATCCTGATACCAACTGGAACTCACGCATCACACAGTATGCATATGAGCCAGGATCTACCATTAAACCCTTTACCATTGCAGCTGCTATTGAAGAAGGGGTTTATAATCCTGATGAGCGTTATCGCAGTGATCAGTTTCATGTTGGGATTAAGGATGGTAAACCTTATCGTCTGGATACTCAGGCAGGGTCAGTGATGACGATTAATAATGCGTATAAGCGAAATCATGGGAACATTACCTTCAGAGAAGGGTTTGCAGTCAGTTCCAACGTTATGATTTCACACTTACTGACAAAAAGTGATGGCTTGGATCTGGAACTTTTTGGTAACTATCTGGATCGTTTAGGATTTTTCCAGCCAGTAGGTATTGATCGTATGGCAGAGGTGAGCGGTACGAAGTTATGGAATTATCCAACCGAGAAAATTACCAATGGATTTGGACAGGGGTCAACTATGACCATGATTCAAATGATGCAGGCATTTACAACCATCTTTGGAGATGGGCGTATTGTAAAACCGTATATTGTGGATGAAATTGTAGATCCTACCAGTGGTGAGGTGGTTTACCAGGGTGAGACTGTATATGGAGAGCGTGTCTTCAGTCCTGAAACTGCAAAACAAGTTCAGACAGCAATGCGTGATGTTATTTTAAGTGGTGGTGCGTATCACTATAACTTGGATGAAATTGATGTCATTGGGAAAACCGGTACTGCACAAACGGTAGAACCAGGACAAGCAGGGTACCATAGTGAGATACGAAATGTATCGATGGTTTTAGGGATGCCTATGGATGATCCTGAAGTCATTCTTTATTATGCTTATAAGGCACCTGAAAAGACCAATCGTCCAGCGGCTGCAAAGTATATCAATGAGGTGATGCGACAAATCTTATCCATTTATAAATTCAATGATACTGAGGATAGTGGTACCGTTAAAGAGACGGTTGTTGATAATGTTAAAAACTATGTGAATCGACCGGTTTCGCAAGCTGTTGATGAGCTGAATCAGATGTCGTATAATAATATCGTTATTGGAGATGGGGATGTGGTTGTGAAACAATATCCTACAGGTGATACAAAACTGCTCTCTAATGAAATTGTCATGTTGTATACCAACAGCAATGATATAAAAATGCCAGATATGAGTGGGTGGTCTTACAAACAGGTTACCAACTTCTGGACGTTAACAAAAATTCAAGTCGAAATGATAGGCAGTGGGTTTGTTAAGGAGCAATCGATAGCTCCTGGTACAATTCTTAAACCTGATGATATCATTGCAGTGACTTTAGAACTCGAGGTTTAAAATGGGAATGATTATAATAGCAGCAATTGCAGGATTGGGTTTGACACTTTATCTCTATCCTTTATTAATTGAAAATTTAGTGTCGATGAATGTGAAGCAAAGTGTGAGTGAATATGCACTGGATGAGTTTAAAGAGAAACAGGCAACACCCACCTTTGGAGGGATTATCTTTGTGATTGTACCAATATTGTTGGTGATCTTGATTCGATTCTTTAATTTCTCAAATAACTTGATTTTGTTGGTCTTAGTTTATGCAGGGCATGGACTATTGGGTTTTGTCGATGATTATAAAATTGTAAAAGATGGTAAAAATGATGGGATTAGTGCTGGTGTTAAGATGCTAGGACAGATTATCATTGCAAGTGTCTTTTATGCATTATACCTATTCTTTGGGGGTGATAATACCTTAGTCATTCCAATTGTAAATACCGTTGTGGATTTATCGTGGGCTTATGGCTTCTTAGTGATCTTTATGATGGTAGGAACTTCCAATGCGGTAAACCTTACCGATGGTATGGATGGTCTTGCAACAGGAACTATGTTATTGGCACTGATTCCGTATGCTTATTTTGCTTATGTTGATGGGCGTATGGATATTCTTTTAATGATTGTGGCGGTTATGGCCTCACTTTTAGGCTTCTTAAAATACAATAAAAAACCAGCACGTATCTTTATGGGAGATGTGGGCTCTTTAGCACTGGGTGCATTTTTAGCAGGTTGTGCAATTCTTTTAAATCGTGAAATACTATTGGTATTAACCGGTATTGTCTTTGTTTTTGAAACACTTACGGTGATTATTCAAAAGATCTCATGGAAGACACGTGGTAAGCGAATCTTTAAATATACGCCAATTCACTACAGCTTTACACTTTCAGGATGGCAAGAGCAATCTGTGGTCTCACTGTTTTATGTGATTGGTTTTATTGGTATGTTATTAACGCTTCTGATTGGAATTTTCCTATGAAAGTGATGATTTTAGGAGCGGGTTTATCAGGGCTTGGGGCTGCAAAATTAATGCAGCAACAAGGTCATGATGTCACCTTGGTCAATCAAAATAAATTTGAATCGACAGAACTTGAATCCTTAGGGATTCATTGTGTTTTTAGTGATGATGTCAGTGTTAATGATGGGACTTATGATGTTTTGATTAAGGCGCCCGGTATTGTGGATGCACACCCTTTAGTTCAAAGTTTTGATTTTGCATACAATGAGATTGAATGGGCATACCATTACAGTTCAATGTATCACTATTATGCAATATCAGGTACCAACGGTAAAACAACAACGACCATGATCTTGCATCAAATGCTTCAGGAAAAAGATAAGTCGGCGATTTTAGCAGGAAATGTGGGGATTGCTTTATCAGAGATGGTTTATGAAAAGGGGAATCATGAGTGTGATGTTGCACTTGAGATTTCGGGGTTTCAAATTGATGGACTTAAAGACTTTCATGCAAAAGCTTTCGGACTATTAAACCTGAGTCCTGATCATTTGGATCATTATAAGACTGAGGAAGAATACTACAACAGTAAATTGAACTTGATTGATCATTGTGATGTTTTCATTCGTAATGTGGATGATGCTAATATCTTAAGATTAACAAAGAAGACAGAGCATACTTTAGACTTATCACTGAATCATGAAGCTGATATTTATCTGAAAGATCGTACTATTTACTTTAAAGATACTGTATTATTTCATCAAGATGATTTGAAGGTTGTAGGACGTCATAATTTATACAATGCAAGTCTTGCAGCAACTCTTGGCTATCTAGCAGGGGTATCACCTTTACAAATTCAAGAAGTTTTAAGAAACTTTAAGGCTGTTGAACACCGTTGTGAGTATGTGGATACTATTGATGGTGTTCAGTACTACAATGATTCAAAAGCGACCAATCCAGAAAGTGTTGCGGTTTGTTTGGAAAGCTTTGAAGATGGTGTTTATCTGCTTGCAGGGGGTCATGATAAAAATATTTCTTTTGATCTTTTGAAAGATTATGATGATCATGTGAAACATGCTTATCTCTTTGGAAATGCAGCACAACGCATGAGTGGTATGTTTACTCATGTCAGTGTGGTAGAAACCATGGATGAAGCCATTGCACTTGCTGCAAAACAAGCTCAGGCAGGAGATGTTGTATTGCTTTCACCAGCATGTTCATCTTATGATCAATATAAAAATTTCGAGGAACGTGGAAATCACTTTAAAGCACTTGTAAAGAATATGAAAGATTAGGGAAATGCACAGTCATTTCCTTTTTTGTAGGACAAAAGCAGGAAGATACGCTATACTATCCTTATTGATTAATGAAATGAAATCGGGGGCTCTTATGAATCAACAAATGAATTTACTACTAACCTTACGTCTAAGACAACTCCATGCAAACAATTTAAGAGGCATTACAATTGAAGACTTGGAATACTTACTGTTTAAATACAAATGGCGCAATCAAGAAACAGTTCGCCTGAGTGATTTGGCCAATGATATTTTCTCAATTAAGGATGAAGATATTGTACGATGGTTAGCAACGGAATCACGTGTGAGTGCGCATAAAACTGCGCTGGAGGACTTTGTTATGCAAATCTCTGGAGATACAAATGAATAACAAACGTCAATATGATTTACAAATTGGCGTAATTTTACTAATAGCAACCATAGTCGTTGCTTTTTTTACCATGACAGCCCTGGGTGGTTTTAAACTGGGTCTGCATTTTGATAAGGATATGCGTGTGATTGCTGAGGTTAACAATCATCAGTCCATGTATGATTTTATCAGTCATAAACAAACTCAAGGCTATGAAAGTGATTTGGTGATATCACAAAATAACATTGCGATATTAAACATCTCAGGGATTGAGAATACAGATGGGTTTATTAAAGAGATGTTAGCATCAGTACCTACAGCCCGTGTTATTTTAATGGGTAGTTTTGGTTCGATGACAAAGTTTTTAAACAATCAGAGTTTTATTGCGATTAGTTTTCTGATTACATGCATTGTGATTACCTTGTATCAGGTGAGCATGTATCGAATGTATGGCTGGTATAAGGCTTTAGAAATTATTTTATTGATGATGGCACCTTTATTCATCCTGAACCAAAATGGTTATGCCTTTGGTATTAGTGCTTGGTATGGATTATTGAGTCTTTTACTCATGCAATTGATTGTAGCAGAGCACTACCATAATCAAATTAAGTTGCGCATTTTATTAGGTGTGGGTCTGAGTGTTTTAGGATTGATGGTTTATGCTGCACAATTGGATCGATTCTATCCGATGGCAGTATTGTTTGTATCAACTGGTATGATCAGTGTTGTCTTAAGTTTGGTTTATCATTTCATCATGGAACCCTTTATTTCAGCCCATGAACTCTTTGTACCACAAGAAGAAAAACGTTTGTTGGTTGTGAGCAATGATGGTTCTTATACTAAGATTAAGTTACTTACTGTTGTAATTTTAGCCGTTGCTATGATTTCTGTATTATCCATGGCACGTGGTCAGTATCAGACTGATGGTGGTGAGCGTGGTCATTATAAAGAGTTGGTGATTAATCCATCGGATTCAACCAACTATCTGGAGATTCAAGCATTGCTTAGTGCACAAGGACTCTTTGATCAGCAAGTGAGTTATCTTGTTAGTGAACAAGGGCAAACATGGATTGAGTTTACATCAGATACCAGTTTACTCGATCTTAATGATGCTCAAGTAGCACTATTGGAAAGTTTTAATTTACATTCTGTCTTCTTTGATGGGGTTGCACCCATTGATCATTTCAACACGCAGACGTTTAATATACTTTTGGGATGTGTGATGACACTGCTGACACTTTACATAGGAAGTAGTGAGTCTTTATTCAGTGCACTGTCCTACGTAGTAGAATTACTGGCAAGTATGGGCTTTTATACTTTCATTGTGTATAAGATGGATTTAAACCTCAATCAAGCATGGCTCATTGGTTTATTGGTGATCCCGTTTCTATATTACCTAATTAATAATAACTTTAAGAAAGAGGAGTCGGTGACTTACTTCATCGATAGTTTAATTGTGACATCACTCTTTTTAATGATGTTTGCCTTACCCATCTTTGTCATTGTACCAAGTGCAGTAAGTGCGGAGTTGATTTTCTATTTTGTGTTTTTACTGATTGCTATCTATATTGGATTAGCAGTAGGGGCGCTTATTCATAAGTTGAAAGGAAGTGGTGTTTATGAATCGTTTAAATCTTAAATATCCCTTTTCTAAAATGGTATTTGATGCGTTAAATCTGAATCAGGATCAAATTGGTGAATTGATTGATCCACCCAAGATTAAAATTGAAGACCCATCCATTGATGGAATGGTTGAATTTATAAAGACATCTCAAAAGATAATTGTATGTGGTGATTTTGATGCTGATGGGGTAACCTCAACCAGTATTGCTGCTTTAATATTAGAAAGCTTAAACATAGAATATGGATTTTATATTCCAGATCGCATTCAAGAGGGGTATGGGACTTCTGTAAAAACCATTCAACATGCTTTTGATAAAGGTTATACCCATGTCTTAATGGTTGATAATGGGGTTAAGGCGTTTGAAGCAATCGAACTTGCACATCATTTGGGAATGAAAGTTGGGATTGTAGATCATCATAATTACGATGAGATCCCTGCAGTTGATGCTTTTTTACATCCTGATTTATTAGGGAGCTATGGAAGTGCAATGAGTGCTGCTGGATTAATGTATCTTCTGGCTGAAGCCATGGATGTTTTAAATGTCCGTATTGTAGCACTGGCATGCATTGGTACCATTGCGGATGTCATGCCTCTATGGCATAAAAACCGTGAAATCGTACGTTATGGTTTAGAACTTTTAAACCGTTATGAATACTTACAGATTGATGCACTATGCAATCGTTCTAAGTACACTAGCTATACTGCAAGTTTTTTAGCATTTAATGTAATCCCTAAGATTAACTCAGTAGGCCGTTTAGCAGATCATGAGAATATGAATCATGTGGTACGCTACTTACTGAGTGATCAACCTGAAGCCATTCGAACTTATTCCAAACGCATCTTAGCACTGAATGATATGCGTAAGGATTTATCTTCTGAAATGGCTGAAACTGCTAAAGCACTGAGTCATTCAAATTTGGCAGCTAATATTATCATCAATGAAGATTTCCATGAGGGGATTTTAGGAATTGTTGCCAATCGGTTATTGCAAGAAACCCAAAAGCCTAGCATCTTAATGAAAGATATGGGATCACTTCTAAAGGGAAGTTCACGATCTTCAAGCATTTCACTGAGTGAATTGTACGCAGGTATGAATCCGGATTATTTCCATGCTTTAGGAGGTCATGATTTTGCATATGGTCTTACTGTTAAAAAAGAATACCTAAATGAGTTTTGTGAGGCGGTTTATAGTGGTGTATCAAAACTACCAGTAATCGCACAGCACATTGCAGTACTTAATGTTGATGCATCCTTACTCAGTAAAGAAGCACTGATGGAACTGCAAACCTTTGAACCTTTTGGTGAAGGCTTTAAGATACCACTGGTTCAGGTTGAAATCAATCAAGGATTTACCATCAGTCCCATCAATGCCATTGGGTATAAATTTCAATTTCAAAATCCAGGGCTTGAAGAAGCGGTTATCTTTTCAACCCAATATCCAATTGAAGTTTTAAAAACAGCAAAAAAAATCACAGGACAAGTATCCTATAACAGCTTTCGAAAAGTCTCTATGATGATTGAAAGCATCGATTTTTAGAAAGTATAATGAAAGTCATAAATATGATATGATAAATGATATCTAAAAGGAGAGAAGCCATGTTAAAATCTAAATTCATGAAGTCAGCAGGAATTCTATCCCTTGCATCTCTTTTATGTTTATCGGGAAGCATCATCCCACTTCAAGCAGTTGTTGATAGTTCACTAACTGCTAATGTAATGCAAGATGATACTACATCAACACCACAAGAACCCGAATTAAAACCCGTTGTAGTTATTGATCCGGAGTTTAACTTAATTGAAGGTCAAACGGCACAAATTACACTTGATGAGGAAGCATCATCAGCAAATATCTTTGGACTGGAATATGTTTCTGAGAATCCTGAGATTGCTAAAGTTGTTGCGGATGGAATGGAAGCAGGTTTAATCACTGCCTTAAGTGAAGGTAGTACTACCATCAACATTCGCGAAAAAGGTAAAACTGAAGTGCTTGCGAGTATTCAAGTTACTGTATCCAAGTTACAAGGTACAGTGAGTTTTAAAGATCCGATTAAACAGATAAACCGTGGAGCTACTGCTAGTCTTAATGCCGATATTTCAGAGTCTTTAAGCAATCTTAAACAAGTATGGAAAAGTTCCAATGATGCAATAATCTCAGTTTCAGAAGATGGTACTTTAACGGCTCATAAATTAGGAAGTGCAAGCATCAGTTTAGAGGTGGGTGAATTTTCAGCCAGCCAAACCATTGAAGTTAAAGCTGCCCTTGAAAGTATTGCTTTTGATACTGAACTCTTAGAGATTGAAGTTTACAATTCCGTTAAAACACCAGGTATCATCTATTTGCCTTATGATACTACGGATGCTAAAGGGGCCAGCTACAGCAGTAGTGACCTTAATATCTTTACCATTACCGATGGCATGATTCATGCTAAAAATGTTGGTGAGGCGCAGCTGAATGCTACTGTAGGTGGTAAAACCAGCAGTGTTAAGGTCCGTGTTACCCCTTCTAAAAATGCTCAAGGAGCGGAAGTTTTATACCTTAATAACCATGTGATTGAAAATGGGGAGATGAGTCTTTCTACACGGGGTCTAGAGTACTATCAAGAAGACCGTCTTGCACTTTTATTTGATGAAGAAAAACTCTTGGAGTACATTCATGCTTATGCTGAACCTGTTATTAATGTTAGCATCAGTGAAGCTTTATTGGATCCTGAAACAGATCTGATTGAATCCTTTACCCTGTCCAAAAGTTTCTTTGAAAAACTTGAAGATAAAACTGTAACCTTCAAACTAATTTCTGATAAAGGGGAGTTTTTAAGTGGGTATATCTTTACCGATCAAATCAAAGATGATTTCAACATGAAATATACCTTTAAAGAAATTAAAGAAGATGAAGTCATTTACTCCAAACTATTAACCAAGAGTTTTAAACTCAGTTTTAACAATCAAGATACAACCTATCCCTTTAAATTGATCTTGCCCGATCGTTTGCTGGGATCAAGCCCTGGCCAAATGCATTTCTTTTACCGATTGCAAGATGGTAAACTTGTTGATACGGGTCAATTGATTCAAAGTGATAACAGTAATCGCGTTGAATTCAGTGTGACTTCAAATGAAACATTCATCACCTTAAATCGTGTTAATGTGACAACGAATAAAGGATTGTTTATTGTTTTAAGTGGGATTGCACTGCTGATGATTTCAGTAGGGATATATAAGGCAGTAAAAACCTATCGCAAACAAGGGCGCATGTGATATACTTACTTGTGTATTTCGGAGGATCATATGGACTTAAAAAAATATATTGCAACGATTGAAGACTTTCCTATTGAGGGGATTAAGTTTCGCGACATTACACCTTTAATGGCTGATGGTAAAGCATTTAAGGAAGCGACGGATCGTTTTGTTGAATTTGCCAAGCAAGTAGGGGCTGATGTTATTGTAGGCCCTGAATCCAGAGGGTTTATCTTTGGATGTCCTGTAGCTGTAGAACTTGAGATTGGATTCATTCCAGTTCGTAAGCCAAATAAATTACCAAGGGAGACAATTTCTTATAAATACGATCTTGAATATGGCTCAAATGAGTTACATATGCACAGTGATGGTATTATGAAAGGACAAAAAGTTTTAATTATTGACGACTTACTAGCAACTGGAGGAACCATTGATGCATCAGTGGCACTTGTACAACAGTTGGGTGGGGAAGTTGTGGGATGTGGATTCCTGATTGAATTAGAAGATCTTAAGGGTCGTGAGAACCTTGAGAGCAAGGGAATTGATGTCTTTACTATACTGAAATATTAATAACGAAGCTTGCTTCGTTATTTTGCTAAGGAGGACCCGATGCGAAAAATAAATAAAATTACATTTGAAGATGTACTGGATGAGGTACATCAGTATATCCGTGCGCCTGAAAGCATCGCACTGATTACAGCTGCTTATGAATTTGCAGATGAGAAACACAGTGGACAATACCGTAAGAGTGGTGAACCTTACATTGTTCACATTTTGCATGTGGGCTACATACTGGCTAACTTAAGGGTATCACCTGTTACTATTGCAGCAGGACTACTTCATGATACGATTGAAGATTGTGATGTTACTAAAGAAGAGTTGGCTGAAAAATTCTCACCCAGTATTGCAACCTTAGTTGAATCTGTAACTAAGATTGGTAATATTGAGTTTGTTGATGAAAAAGAATATCTGGCAGAAAACCACCGTAAGATTTTTATTGCGATGGCAAAAGATGTTCGTGTTATCTTTATTAAATTAGTAGACCGTCTGCATAACATGCGTACTTTACAATTCCAAAGTCCTGAGAAACAGAAATCTATTTCTGCAGAGACGCTGGATGTGTATGCACCCATTGCTCACCGTCTAGGGATTAGTGAGATTAAAAATGAGTTGGAAGACTTGTCTTTCTCATATTTACACCGTGATAAATACTATGAGATAGCACGTCTTGTGGATTCTCGTAAAGCAGAACGTGATGCACAGGTAACGGAGATGATTCGTTCCATTGCTCACTTATTGGGTGATAATAAAATTCAATTTAATGTTTTTGGACGTTCTAAACACTTGTACAGTATTTATAAAAAAATGGAAACAAAGCACAAACGTTTTGATGAAATTTTAGATTTGCTTGCAATTCGTATCATTACTGAAACAGAATTGAACTGCTATGAAATATTAGGGCACATTCATGCTAACTACAGACCCATTCCAGGACGCTTAAAAGATTATATAGCAGTTCCGAAGATGAACATGTACCAATCCCTTCATACTACGGTTATGGGATCTGAGGGCAGTATTTTTGAGATTCAGATTCGTACTCATGAAATGGATGATATTGCTGAGCGTGGGGTTGCTGCGCACTGGCGTTATAAAGAAACCGGTGGATCATCTGCTGATAAAAACTCAGGACCTGAGATTGATCAGCAAGAGATTGAAGATCGCTTATCATGGTTTAGAGACTTTAATACATTGACTGAGGACATGGATGAAAATGCACAAGATTATATGGATCTTCTGCAACGTGACATCTTTGAGGCCAATGTTTATGTCATGACACCTAAGGGGCGTGTAATTGATTTACCCAATGATTCAACTCCGATTGACTTTGCTTACCGTGTCCATACGGAAGTAGGGCATCAAACCATTGGTGCAATCGTCAATGGTATCTTAGTACCACTGAACACCAAACTTAAAACAGGGGATGTTGTTCAACTTAAAACAGATAAGAAATCAACACCTTCTGAGGACTGGTTAAAGGTTGTTAAAACCAACCATGCCCGTAATAAAATACGTTCTTTTATTACGAAAAAACAAAATGATAATAAAGCTGGACTGATTCTTAAAGGTGAACAAATGTTTAAGGATGAGTGTAAACGTCGTAATCTGGATGATAAAGAATTGAAATCATCCAAACGTATGGCAGATGTTTATCATGCATTCTCAGTGAACAGTTATGATGATTTAATGTTTGCTGTAGCAACAAAATCATTATCACTTCCAGCACTGTTTGAAAAAGTAGATAATACCAACCGTGCTGCAGTTGAAGATTTAAGTAAGTATGATCGTGTCATTGCACGACCAAGTACCAGTTCTTCAAAATCAGGGGTTAAAGTTGCGGGTATTGATTCCATGATGATTTCATTGAGTCAGTGCTGTAATCCTGTTTATGGGGATGATATTGTTGGGTATGTTACAAAGAGCAGTGGTGTTAAGGTACACCGTGCTGATTGTCCTAACATCATTAATGAAAAAGCACGTTTAATTGATGTATCATGGGAAGATAATCATGTGGGTGGAGAATATGAGGTTGTCCTTAAGATTTTATCCATGGACCGCTCCTTCTTACTAACCGATATGGTTACCGTAGCATCCCAATTAAAAATTAAACTCAATGGAGTAAATTCAGAAATTAGTGAAGATAAGATTCATGTGATTACACAACTGCGTGTTGTTGTAAAAGATGCAGAACATTTAAGAACCTTTATTGCAAACTTGCGTAAGGTCGATTCTGTAATTCGTGTTGATAGAATCATCTTATAGGAGAGATAGAAATGATTGAATGGTTAAAAGTTATATTTTTAGGAATTGTTGAAGGGATCACAGAGTGGTTACCGATTTCAAGTACCGGTCATATGTTACTTGTGGATGAGTTTTTACAACTGGATGTATCACAAGCATTTAGTGATATGTTCTTTGTGGTTATCCAATTAGGGGCAATCATGGCAGTTGTGGTTATTTTTTGGAATAAGATCATGCCTTTTACAAAAAATACTCAAGGACAAATCAAGATCAGTCGCAGTATCTTTGATATGTGGATGAAGATTTTAGTTGCATGTGTTCCTGCTGCAATTATTGGTATTTTATTTGATGATTTATTTACAGCGTGGTTCTATAACCCGGTTTCAATTGCAATTGCATTGATTGTATTTGGGATTTTCTTTATTGTTGTTGAAAACCAACAAAAAGGACAAACACCACGCATTACAAGTTTGAATGATTTAACATATAAAGATGCTGTGATCATTGGTTTATTCCAAGTTATTGCGGCAGTGTTCCCAGGAACATCACGTTCAGGAGCTACCATTGTTGGTGCTTTAATGTTTGGTGTCAGTCGTTATGTAGCGACTGAGTTTACATTCTTCTTAGCAATTCCGGTTATGTTTGGAGCATCACTTCTAAAAGTTTATAAATTTGGATTGGCCTTTACAGCATATGAAGCGGGTGTATTATTAGTAGGTATGGTGACAGCATTCATCGTATCCATCGTATGTATTAAATGGCTCTTAGTTTACATCAAGAAAAATGACTTCAAGGTATTTGGATGGTACCGCATTGCTTTAGGAATTACTGTATTACTTTATTTCTTACTCATTAAATAAAAGGAGGCTTTTTATGAAGGTGCTCAAACCCGATTATTCAAATTCAATTGTTAATATCAGCAATTCAATTCTTAAGTACTTTGGTGCAAGTACCTATCATGAAGGCTTAGCAGATTTAGATGCACTTTTAGAACAGAAGCAATATAAACATGTAGTACTGATGGTTAATGATGGTCTTGGTTATGAGAACATTCAGGAATTATTACCTGAAGAAAGTTTCTTAAGAAAACATCTCGTGCGTCCCATCACATCTGTCTTTCCACCCACCACTACTGCAGCGACAACATCTCTACAAAGTGGATTAACACCTTTTGAACATGGGTGGTTAGGATGGAATGTCTATGTTCCTCAGGTTGATGATATTGTTACTTTGTTTCTTGAGATGAGTAAAACAAAAGGGAGTTTTTATCCTGAACCTGTTGCTAAAAAGTATCTTGCATACAATAATCTGTATCACAAAATACCCAAAGAAACAGGCATCCCTGCATACGGTATTTCACCGCATGAAAAAGATAAGTATGATTTTAGTGAACCTGATCGTATGTACGAAATGATTGAGACCTTTATTGCACAAGATGAGTCCAATTACATTTATGCTTATACGGATCAGCCTGATAATTTAATGCATCGAACAGGGACTCAGTCTGATGCAGTTAAACAGCGTGTTGTATACATCAACGATAAGATAGAAGCCCTCAGTAAAAAACTGAGTGATACTTTAATTATTGTTACAGCAGATCATGGACACATTGATGTAGAGAATTTATTCTTGGATGATTATCCAGAAATTGCTTCAATGCTGGCTCAAGAGATTTCAATTGAACCACGTGCAGTTAATTTCTTTGTTAAAGATGAATTCAAAGATCAATTTGAATCGGTCTTTAATAAACACTTAGGAGAGCACTTTAAATTGTTTTCTCGAAGTGAAGTATTAAATGATGAACTTTTCGGAAGGGGTTTTGCCCATTCAAACTTTCATCAAGCTTTAGGTGATTTTATTGCAGTATCAACATCTCAGTTTACATTACTGGATAATGATAAATTTTTATTTAAAGGACATCATGCTGGATTAACACAACGTGAAATGCTTGTGCCATTAATCCTCATTGAATGTAAATAGGTAAAGTATGTTAAAAACACAGCGTCAACAAATGATTATAGATTATCTTGAAGTTCATCAATTTGCCAAAGTGGAAGACCTTGCAGCTCTTACAGGCAGTACAGGGATTACTACCCGTCGTGATATTAATGAACTCTCAGAACGAGGGTTAATTGAGAAGGTTCATGGTGGTGCACAAAAATTAGAAGTTCAAAAACATGATGTTGAAGTCAAATATCGAATGGAAAATCTAAAAACTGAAAAGCATCTTATTGCACAAAAAGCCATAGAGTTTATTAAACCAGGCTCAACAGTGTATTTGGATGCAGGAACCAGTACTCATTATTTAATCCCCATGTTAAAAGCAAAGGATGTCAAAGTGATTACTCATGGTGTTCATCATGTAGAAGCACTTTCCGTTTTAGGAATTGATACCTTGCTGATTGGAGGGCATATCAAGAAAGAAACTCTTGCATCAGTAGGTAGTTTTACACTTGAAGCGATATCTAAATTGCATTTTGATATTGCCTTTATGGGAACCAATGCGATTGATAGTGATTTTGGATTCAGTACTCCAGATCAAGAAGAAGCTTTAATTAAAGCTAAAATTATTGAACAGGCCAGTGATGTTTATGTACTTGCAGATGCTTCTAAGTTTGGAAGAAAATCACATGTGCAATTTGCCGAACCAGGCCTCACAATAATTACAGACTTCAAAGAAACAGAGCTTTACCCTAATTATAAAATAATTCAAATCTAACCAGTCGAATGCGGCTGGTTTTTTAGTGTATGATAATAAATGATAAGTTTTGATAATAATGATTGATAACGCTATCATACTGTGGTATATTAAATTCAGGAGGTGTATTTATGATTTATACATTCGCATTAAATCCATCCATTGATTACCATTTGGAATTGAATGAATTGGAATTTGGGGCAACCAATCGTTCAAATACAGAATATTATCAAATTGGAGGAAAAGGTATTAATGTTGCCATTGTATTAAATAATCTGAATACTCAAAGCACTTTATTGGGATTTGTTGGGGGATTTACAGGTGAGTATATCCGTAAGGAATTAAAACATTATAAGCACATTAAGGATGCGATGATTTCAGTTTCAGGTACAAGTCGTATTAACATTAAGATGAAACAAGAAGTGGAAACAGAAGTTAATGCTCAAGGTCCAGTGATTGATTCTGAATCGTATATGAAACTGTGGGATGTTATTAACAAGATGACACCAGATGACTTTGTAGTATTAAGTGGATCATTGGCTGCAGGCATGCCTAAAGATTGGTATGTTCAAGTAGCGCAGCGATTGGCAGAGAAAAAGGTACCATTTATTGTTGATATTGCAAATTCATTAGTACTGGAATTGTGTCAATATGGTCCATTTCTTCTAAAACCAAATCGGGATGAATTGGGAATGATATTTAATACAACAATCAATTCAGAAGAAGATGTTATTTATTATGCACAGCAACTGATTGAAAAAGGGGCTCAACAGATATTGGTATCACTGGGATCACAGGGTTCTATGCTTATTAGTAAAACAGGCATTATGAAAGCAGCCAATCCAGATGGTAAGGTCATCAATACGGTAGGAGCAGGTGATTCCATGATTGCAGGATTCATTCATGCAACAATGAATCATCATAGTCTTGAAGAGGCTTATCGTTATGCAGTTGCAGCAGGAAGTGGGACTGCTTATTCCTCACATCTAGCAGATCAAGCAATGATAAAAAGTTTACAAACAAAGATAAAGATTGATACTAAAGGAGAACAATCATGAAAATACAAGATGTACTTAGAAAAGACATAATGATTTTAGATTTCAATGCTGACTCAAAAGATGAGGCACTTCATTTATTAGTGGACCAATTGATCGTGGCAGGAGTTTTAAAACCTGAAAATCATGCAGAATTTGTCTATGTTCTAAAGACTCGTGAAGCACAGGGAAGTACTGCAGTTGGTGATAAGATTGCAATCCCTCATGGTATGAGTGATACCATCTCAGAGCCGGTTGTAGTTTTTGCACGAAGCAAAAAAGGAGTTGACTTTGAAAGTCTTGATGGACAGCCATCCCATTACTTCTTCTTAATTGCCACACCACAGGGTGAAGGGCAAGAACACCTTAAGATCTTATCATCCTTAGCAGGACAGTTAATGAATGCTTCTGTTATTGATCAACTTGAGGTTGCAAATAGTGCAGAAGAAATTGTTCTGGCATTTAAAGATCCAGAGGTAGTGAGTGTTGAAGATACCAATACTGACTATGATGTTCTAGCTGTAACGGGGTGTGCTACAGGTATTGCACATACCTATATGGCAGCTGAGAAAATTAAAGATGTTGCTGAGCAGTTAGGACTTAAAGTTAAAGTTGAAACCAACGGTTCATCAGGTGTAGAAAATAGATTAAGTGCTGATGAAATCAGTCATGCTAAAGGTATTATTGTAGCATCCGATATTAAAGTGGCGATGGATCGCTTTGATACCAAACCATTAATTCATGTTGGTGTTGCAGCTGGTATCCATGATGCAGAAAATATGTTGAACCAAATTATGAATGATGAAGCAAAAGTATATCATGCAGATGGTAAAGAAGAAGTTAAAGAGAGTTCTCAATCTGGCTTCTATCAACACTTGATGAGTGGTGTTACTCATATGTTACCCTTTGTTATTTCCGGGGGAATTTTAATTGCAATCGCATTTATGGTGGACCAGTTTATTGGTGTTCCAGAAGCTCAATTAGGAAGCCTGGGATCGTTTAACGAAGCTGCTGCATTCTTTAATAACATTGGTGGTATGGCTTTTAGTTTCATGCTTCCTGTCCTAGCAGGATATATTGCTTATAGTATTGCGGATCGACCAGGACTTGTAGTTGGGTTTGTCGCAGGTGGTCTTGCTAATGCGGGTGGTTCTGGATTCTTAGGAGCACTATTGGGTGGATTTGTTGCGGGTTATGTCATGGAGTACATCAAGAAAGCACTTCGTAATGTACCTAAGAACTTAGCTGGAATTAAAACCATTCTCTTATTCCCAGTTCTAGGTGTACTGATTGCTGGTGGAATTATGGCTCTTGTCAACATACCAATGGGTGCACTGAACCTGATGTTGAATGATTTCTTAAATGGTTTAAGTGGTACGAACGCGATTCTTCTAGGAGCGCTGGTAGGTGGTATGATGGCCGTAGACTTAGGTGGACCGATTAACAAGGCTGCATATGTCTTTGGTACAGGAACACTTGCTTCAAGTATAGCTACAGGTGGTAGTAGTGTAATGGCTGCTGTTATGGCAGCAGGAATGGTACCACCCCTTGCAATCTTTATTGCAACACGCGTCTATAAAAATAAATTTACAAAGGTAGAACAGGATTCAGGACTTACAAACTTAATTCTAGGACTTTCCTTTATTACAGAAGGTGCAATTCCATTTGCTTCAGCCGATCCTATTCCAATGCTAATTAGTTTTGTCGGAGGATCTGCACTAACAGGAGCACTTGTTATGATGTTAAACATTAAGGTGCTAGCACCTCATGGTGGAGTCTTTGTAATTATGCTTGTCTCTAATCCATTAATGTACTTATTATTTATTCTTCTTGGATCTATTGTGGGTGCATTACTCATCGGATTACTCAAGAAATCAAAACATTAAAATAAATTTAGAAACCGGATGAATTCCGGTTTTCTTTTGGAATTAAACTTATATGCTTTAATTCACGCACATTTGCTCATAATTGACGAGGTCATTTATAAGTTAATTATTTTTATTAATTTTACAATACGCTATGAAATTCACAAACAGACTTAAAAATGATGGAGATAATCATTATCACTTAAAGTTTATACACAGTCTTCACGCAATGATTCTCATTATCATTCTTAGCGTGTTATTCTGTATATGGAGAAGCAATAAGAAAATGATGAGGAGGCTCTTATGAGTAAAATTGTATTAGTTGGTGCAAACCACGCAGGTATCGCTGCAGCGAATACCATTCTGGATAACTTTCCAGAAAATGAATTAACGATCTTAGACCGTAACACAAACCTTAGTTACCTGGGTTGTGGAACGGCACTATGGGTAGGACGACAAATCTCAGGTTCTGATGATTTATTCTATACATCAAAAGAAGTTCTTGAAAACAAAGGTGCTAAGATTCAAATGGAAGTTGATGTTACTAACATTGATTTCGATAAAAAAGTTGTTACCAAACGTAACTTAAATGGTGAAGAAGAATTGATTTCATACGATACCTTAATTTTAGGAACGGGATCACTTCCTGTTGCACCTAATATTAAAGGTAATGATTTAGAAAACATCCACTTTGTTAAACTCTTCCAAGATTCACAAAAAATCGATGTTTTATTAGATCGTGAAGATGTTCAAAACGTTACCGTAGTAGGTGCGGGATACATTGGTGTTGAAATGGCAGAGGCAGCACAACGTCGTGGTAAAAATGTGCGTATTGTTGAAGCTGCAAGTACAACATTATCAACATACTATGATGAGTGGTTTACAGATGATATGGATGCTGTTATGTCTAAAGAAGGCATTACATTATCAATGAACCAAACCGTTACTGAATTTAAAGGTGTGGATGGTAAAGTTAAAGAAGTTGTGACTACTGAAGGAACATATGAAACTGATCTTGTCATTATGGCAATTGGATTCATTCCTAACACACAACTTGGTAAAGGTGTCCTTGAGACATTACCAAATGGTGCATACTTAGTTGATAAACATCAACGTACATCACGCAAGGATGTTTATGCAATTGGTGACTGTGCAAGTATCTACTCCAATGCATTACAAGAAACTACCTACATTGCACTTGCTACCAATGCAGTTCGTTCTGGAATTGTTGCAGGGTATAATGTATGTGGAGTTGGTCTTGAGGCACAAGGTGTTCAAGGATCCAATGGTATTTCAATTTATGGCTACAACATGGTTTCAACCGGGTTGAATACAGCTGCAGCTAAAAAGGCGGGCTATGATGTCAAGAGTACACAATTTGAGGATACTCAATTACCAGGCTTCATGGCTGATAATCATAACGTTAAGATTCGTATTACATACGATGCAAAAACACGTCGTGTCCTGGGTGCTCAAATTGCATCCTATGCAGATATTTCAATGGGAATCCACATGTTCTCATTAGCTATTGTTAAAGGTGTTACAATTGATGAATTGAAACTGGTTGATATTTTCTTCCTACCACACTTTAACCAACCGTATAACTACATTACGATGGCAGCATTAAGCGCTGAATAAGATTCATCACGAATTACTATCATTAATCTCTCAAAACTTTATGAAACAAGTATACTGTATGTGTACTTGTTTTTTATATACTTATCAATCTTGGTGAAAAACTGTACAATCTAAGTTTCTTTATTTTACTTTGATAGTCAAATTATATTTTACTTAAGCGTATAATAGTACATAGATTGAGGGGAATGTTATGTCTAATTTATATTTTAAAAGAATCCTGATGGTATGTATGGGATTAATTATCAGAGGGATTGGTGTGGGGTTTATTATGCTTGCCCATATGGGATCTAATCCTGCAACACTATTTCAAGAAGGGTTTACTAAGATGTTGCATTTATCCTATGGTAATGGTGCTGCTTTAGCCAATCTTATAATTCTAATTGCAGTGTGGATTTACAATCGTAAGTACATTCATATTGCATCGGTCTTGGCTATCTTCTTAATTGGATACAGTGCAAACTTCATCACCGCATTCATACCCAACATTCAAGAGTATCAAACAGTAATGCGAATGATCTATTTGGTCTCAGGAAGTTTCATCTTGGCAATGGGTACAAAAATCTATCTTTTAGCACAGATGGGGGTAGGGGCACTGGATGTATTGGGAGAAATTATTTATGACCATACTAATTTAAGTGAAGTCAGTGCACGTTATCTGTGTGATGGATCATTTCTTGTCTTAGGTGTTTTAATGGGTGGACAGTTTGGTCTTGGAACAATCATTTCTTTAATTTTAATGGGTCCATGTATGAACCTTATTACTAAGACATCCTTCTTTAATAAATACTTAACAGTATCCTAAAACCTTCATTGCAGCTTTAACCGTTCCAATGTATCGTTTGAGTCTTTATGAATGAGCGTTGAAAAATCTATCTATTGAACTGAATTCAATCGCTTGTTTTTATCGTGATCATAGTGAGTCAAAGATAATTTAATTGTTATTCACTAAGGGCTATGCTATAGTA
>DEPV01000017.1:0-6394 GCA_002358955.1 Erysipelothrix sp. UBA3383
GCGAAAGCCCATCCCATCTCCTCCTTGCATATCGATATTGGCGTAAACACGCATGTTCTTATGCAAATACAAACTGTTCCGCCCTTCCGCAAAATGGAACTTGCGATAGGCAATAACCGGTTCTTCAGGCGTCAACCGGAGCAAGACACCATTACCTTTCCCGTTTCCCTCTGTCAAAGGCCGGGCATTGACTCCAAGCAAGACGCCGGTGCGTCCCTTAGCATCGGTAAAGTTCAGGGTCAGTTCTGCGTCTTCGTTACGGATTTCACCGGTCACTGTACTGCGAAACGTAAAATGAGGATTTCGCGGGCCGTTAATAACGCCTCCTTGCAACCTCATTCGCGTAGTATCCTGGTGGGCAGCAAAAAAGATTGTATCCAGTTGCAAAGAATCCGTTCTCAAACCTTCAAGCGCCGCCCGCCCGTTAATACCCCATTCGGGAGTAAGGCCAAATTGCAACCTGAGGTGGTTAAAAGTAGTACCCTGAGAAGCCAGATAATAACCGATAGGATTGTTGCGGCCGGCCGTCAACTGCATGCCTGCCGACGGCAATACCCGACGCAAAGCAGCATGATCCAGCCGACGGAGTTCCCACTGTTGCATCAGTAAGGCCATAAATTCGTCAGATTTCTCCAACAAATGCTTCAAGGTGCTTTGAGCCTTAAAGTCAAAGTCCAAATCTCCAGCCCCGATGTGCATTTTGATAGAATCACGCCGCGCCTCTGCCGTCAAGCCCAGCTCCAACGGATGCCCCAACGGCGCAGGAAGAATCCCAAGACTGTGCAAATCCGCATCTTTCAAATCCAAAGCTAACTGCCCGTCCATATATGGTCGATTCAAGTGCAAGCCGCCATCTAAATGCATGCGGAGAAGAGAATTGTCACTATTCAATTTGACCGTAGCCCACGAACGCTTCAAAGCAGCTTGCAAAGCAATGCCAGACAAATTCCAACTACCATATTGTAATTGTTCAAGGGACATGTCCACATGAGCCGACGTATGCGGAGAAGAGAAGTCTAAGCCTTGCCCCCGTGCCAAAAGCGTAGCCGAGAACTCATAAAGAGAATCTTTAGGCAAAAAATGATGCAATTGCAAAGAATCTGCCTGCAAATCTATCCGATAGCGTTCCTCAGCCAAATCATAGTCGGCATTCAGGTTTAGTCGCCCTTTCCGTTCCCGCAAATCAAGAAAGGCAGTACAGTCATTACCCTTCATAGAAAGCCGCGCATCCAGACGCATACTGTCCGGAATGACCAGCGAACCATCCGGTGTGACGCCTCCCAAGGCGGTCAGGAAATTCAAATCGCGCGTCTGCATATCCAAATCCACGTTGATGCTACGAGCCAGACTATCCGTCAGGTTCCAAAGTTCCCCTCCTGCACTCATCGAGAAAGCGCCCGGCAAGTCGATGGTAAAGCGGCTAATCTGCATCTGTCGGAGATTTCCCACTGTCCCTGCATGAACAACCAATGGATGAGCAGGATAAGCTTCCTTGAAACTATCTGGCAAGCCCCCGGCCAACAACAAGACATCTTGTTTGCCTATACGAGCATCAAGGCGAGCAGTAAGCCGCCCCGTAGTAGGAATATCAATAAGTTCCCAGTAGGTTTGTGCCGAGAGGTCTATTTCACTGTGAGGTGTTGACAAACGTAGTGAAGGAATACGTATCTGAGTAGAATCGGCCACAAGTCGACCGGATAAAGAAGTAATATTCAACCCTGAATGTTCGTTCAAAGAAAACTCACGAATAACAGCACTCATCTCACGCCCTGCGTAACGCATAGAATCAATGCCAATATTCAAGTCACGCAGAGCAATGTGTTGAGGGTCGAAACCAGCGGCAATGGAAGACAAGGTATCAGTGGGCCCACTGTCATAAGTCAACGAAGTTCCAGACAAGCGGAACAATTCACAGGCATATGCTTGCCGCCCAAGGTCGGCACGAGCTTCTTCAATACGAGCTTCCCGCAAACGAGCGGAAAGGGAAAGTGTGTCCAACGGCATATTTAAATCCACGGAGACGTCTTTCAACCGGAGCGTATGAAGTAACAGTTTCCAACGGACAGCGGTCGAAGTGGTGTCTGGCACAGTAGCTGTAGTATCTGATAGGGACAAAGAGAGGCGGGTATCTTCCAGTTCCACATTATTCAATATCACACACTCATCACCCAAGTCTATGCCATGACTGCGCAGGAAAAAACGTCCTAACGTACCGTCCAATCTCATTCCTTCTAAAAGATTGGAAGAATGGACTGTGGCATTCCGCAGTAATATACCGTCGACCTCTACTTGTCCACGCAGCAATGGCCAAGCCTGCACGCGCACACTCAGACTCCCTAAAGTAAGCAATGTATCAGAATGTTGTTCATTAACAGGCTGTGATACTTGCACGCCACGCACTAACAGATTCAATGGGAAACGTAAATCTATACGTTGGACAGAAATATCCATACCGCTAGCTTCTCCGGCTAAGGTGGTTGCCTTCTGGCGAATAAAATCCTGTACAGATGGCACATAAAGCAATGCCATCAGCAGAAGAAACAGCGCAGGTGGCGTCAACAACACCCACAGAGTAATCCGTAACCAGAGTCTTTTCTTCACAACAATTTCTTCGGCCATACGTCGTACGCGTTAACAGTACACAAAGTAAGCAATTATTTTCCGGAAATAGCATGTCCAGAAGGCAGAAAAACTATCTGTTCCAACTGCTGCAGTGCTGTTTCTATTTCGCTTAAAGCTTGCGTGGCTGTTATTTGCAGGCTTTCTTCCCACAAGAGATTGGCAGAAGCCTCCAATTGCCTCAACAACGCAACCAAAGTCGTAGCACCTATCAAAGTGAAAAGGGGAAGCATTTTATGAGCCACAGCAGCCAGTGCTCCAACATCTTCTTCTTCCAACGCACGACGGATACGTTCGGCATTGAGACGGGTCTCGTCAGCAAAGGTACGAAGTATAGACTGAGCTTCTTCCGGGTCATCTGTCGAAAAAGCCGTAAGAGCCGAGAAGTCTAACTGTCCCAAACGTTCCAGTTCTTCCATAAGTTCTTGCACACTGAAGGGTTTATGCAAGCATCCCGTAAATCCATACGAGCTAAACTCACTTCGTTGCATATCACTGCGTGCCGTAATAGCAATGACAGGAATGGTTCGCGCCTGGGGGATGTTCGAAGCACGCAAAAGTTGCAGAAGTTCGAAACCGTTGAGAGCAGGCATTTGCACATCAGTCAACAAAGCATCGAAATGAGTGGTACGCAAAGCATCCAGTAAGTCATCTATCTGCAAACAAGCAACAGTTTCAATTCCTTTCTGTTTCAACATCGCTGTCGTTAATGACAATTGGATTCGGTCATCATCTATCAGCAGCAGACGACGGGAGTGGACAGATGCATTGGACGAAACATCGCACAAAGCAGGGGAAGTATCGGGAGCTACGTCAGAAGAAACAGGTACCGCTTCCGCAGTATATGACATAGGTATGCGTACGGTAAAGGAGCTTCCCTTTCCTAACGTACTTTCTACTTCGATAGTTCCTCCCAATAGCTGTACCAGCATCTTAACAATAGACAGTCCCAAACCCGTTCCCTTGATGCGTTGGAAATGTTTATCAATCTTATAATAACGATCCCAAACGGATTCAATTTGACTCTCAGAAATCCCCTTACCATGATCAATAACAGATATCAAAACCTTATGGGATTGAATCTTCTTCGCATTGATAATGATTTTATTATCAGGTCCCACAAACTTAGTTGCATTACTAATAAAGTTATAGAGTACTTGCCCCATTTTAATTTCATCAGCAACGACTACTAAATCTAAATCCACATCAATATCAAACTCGATGTCTTCTAGTTGGAAGAGATTCACAGTAGAGCGAATGTGATCATAAAGATTAAACTCAGTTTCATTAATCACAAAGACCTCAGACTCATATTTAGACAGGGTTAACATATCATTAACAAGTCGCTCTAAATGATTCGCTTCATCCAAAATAACATTTAAATGCTCTTCCCTTTGTTCTTTATTATCTCCTGATATATCCTGAATCATCTCAGCATAAGCTTTAATCATTGTTAAAGGAGTCTTAATATCATGCGATACGTTTGCTACAAGATCACGTCGTAAATCATTGGTCTTCTTAAATTCTTGAGTGGCATAGTTTAAGGTATCTGAAAGTGCATTAACTTCAGTATAACCTGAACTATCAAACTTCACATCATAATTCCCACTTGCAAGCTGTTTGGCATCCACCGTCATCTTGGATAGTGGCATCGATAGTTTCTTGGATAAAAGAAATGCAATAAAGGTTGCAATGGTCAATACTGACCCTACTAAAAATCCAAATTGTCGTTTCAGTACAAATACCGTTGAGTCTAAAAGTTCAATGGGTGAGTTTAAAAACAAGAAATAATCACCTTCAATAAACGTCACTTTCTTCCCATAAAAGTATAATCCTTGCTCAAAAACTTCAGATGTAAATCTTAGGGAAAACTCTTGTGCAGGCGCATTAGCAACCCGTTTTATATACTCATTAATCGCATCGGTACTTAATTTCTTAATTTGACAGTTGGTACTATTGGCCTCAGAAACAATCATTGCAGAACCATCGGCTCGATAAATACCCCCACACAAGTTCTCACTTGCAAGGATCTTCACAAAATCAGATTCTACTTGTTCTATACTTCCTTGATCTAAAAGACGCTGAATCTCACCTGCTTTAATCAGTGTTGTCTCTGCACGATTCTTTTCGTAATAGGGTCCAATGAATGTAATCTGTAACATCCACATGAACAACAACATTAATCCCGTAAGAATAATGAAGTAAAACCAGATACGAAAAGCCATGTCCTTAGTCGATGACTTCAAATTTGTAACCTACACCTCGTACGGTTACAACATAATCGCGATACACCCCTAAGTTCTGACGTAACATTTTTATATGGGTATCCACCGTACGATAATCTCCATAATAGTTATAGTTCCATACTTTATCCAGTAGTACATCACGTGATAAAGCTTGGTCCTTATGTTGGATAAGAAAGACTAACAAATCAAATTCTTTAGGTGTCAGTGACACACGTTCTCCATCGATGCTTACTGTACGTCCTGTAATATCAACAACAAGACCACTGAAGGTATAACTCTCATGAACTTTACCCTTAGCACGATTAGCCAGTGCACTGATTCTTGCAATCAACTCTTTTGGTGAGAATGGTTTGGTAACATAATCATCAATTCCTAAATCAAAGCCGCTCAATTTATCAAACTCTTCAACACGTGCTGATAACATGATCATCGGCACATCTTTAATTTCCTTAATCTTAGAAACTGCAGTATATCCATCCATATTGGGCATCATGATATCCATAATAATGACATCATAATCTTCCTCACGTACCATATTTAAGGCTTCTAAACCATCGGATGCTTCATGAGCCTCCATTCCAGATACTTTAGCGTACTCTTTTACAACATCTCGAATTTTAACTTCATCATCTACAATTAATATTTTTGTCATTATGCTTCCTCTTTCTCTTGGTTCATAATATGAATCTTACTTGCGATTAGCGAATCTTTTTCTTTCATCAATCCTTTAATCAGTAATATTTGCCCTTCTTCAAGTGGAGCTTCTAAACTGCGAAACAGATTGGGAAAAACAACAATACTGATTTTATGAGTACCATCACTCACATCTAAAAACGCCATTGGATCACCATTCTTAGTACGGTGATTCTTAATTCGATCAACCATTACAATCACACGGTAATCTGCCTGCCTCACATGTGTATTTACTAAAGCATCTGTATTGTACTTGGTACGCAGTGCTAAACACGGATGATCACTGTAATAAAACCCTAAGATTTCATACTCTTTACGCAATCGTTGTGCTGGCACTTCCTTCACTTGTATGAAGCTAGGCTGTGATACAAGACTTGTATCAAGACTGATCTGACCGTCTTTTTCAATCGTAATGATATGGGTATAACGAAGTGCCTCAGTTAATGAAGCAATCATACTCAATCGATTCACATTAAAATCATCAAAGGCTCCAGCATCAATTAAACTTTCGAAATGGGTCTGTTTCAAGCCTGCTACATGCAGCCTTGCAATCGCATCATAGTAAGATGCATAGGGTCCATTGTTACTGCGCTCTTTAACAATCTCTATTGCAATTTTAACAGATATCCCTTTAATAATTGTGAAAGGTAAACGAATCTTATCGTCTTCAATGGCATAATAATCAAAGGATCGCTGTATGCTTACCCCTCTAATTTGAATGTCATTACGACGACACGACTCAATGTATTGTCGTGTTTTAAAATCACTCCCGATTACTGAGCTCAGTAAATGGGTATAGAATAAGGGCGCATAATTTGCCTTTAAGTATGCCATTT
>DEPV01000017.1:6422-9226 GCA_002358955.1 Erysipelothrix sp. UBA3383
GCTACAGAGTGCGATTTATTAAATCCATAGTTAGCAAACTTCTGAATTAAGTTATACACTTCATGCGCCAATGTTTCTTGATAGCCCAATTGCATACTGCCTTGAATAAACTCCATACGCAGCTGTTCCAACTCTCGTGAATCTTTTTTACTCATGGCTTTACGTAAGATATCAGCTCGAGCCAGTGAGAATCCTGCCATGTGTTGAGCTACCATCATAATTTGCTCTTGGTACACAAGCACTCCATATGTTGATTGCGTCAGTGCTTTTAAGTCAGGATGAATGTATTGAACCGCTTCTGGATTGGCTCTATTTTTCAGATACATCGGAATATTCTCCATAGGTCCTGGACGATACAGCGCAATCGTATCCACAATATCCATAAAACGTTGTGGCTTCATCTTCACTAAAAGATTAGTCATCCCATCGGATTCCAACTGGAACAAGCCAATGGTTTCTCCCCTTGCAATCAAATCAAAGGTTTTCTGATCATCCAAAGGTATTTTAGTAATATTAAAGTCTGGTCCAATTTGCCCTGCAATATTATCAATGATACTTAAGTTACGAAGTCCCAAGAAATCCATCTTAATTAGACCAATGGATTCAATATGGGTCATATCGTATTGAATGGTATTCATAGTCTCATTCATCTCAAGTACGGGTACAACCTCACTTAAGGGTCTTTGACTCATGACAATACCTGCAGCATGCAAAGATGCATGTCGAAATAACCCTTCAACCTTAACCGCTAATTCAAGCGTTTTCTTTAAGGTATCAGATTCATTAATACTGCGTGCAAACCTTTGATTCTCTTGGTAATTGGTTTTTAAATCAGCAGCTGTAATGAGTTTTGAAATCCCATCTACCGTTCTTACAGGAACCTGTAAGACTCGACCCACATCACGAAATGCTTGTCGAGCACGAAGCGAACCAAATGTAATGATATGTGCAACATGATCTCTTCCATATTTCTCAATGACATAATCCAGAACCAAATGACGTTTGTCATCCGGAAAATCTATATCAATATCAGGCATGGATACCCGTTCTGGATTTAAGAACCGTTCAAAGAGCAGATCATAAGCAATGGGATCAACCTCTGTAATACCAAGACAGTAAGCCACCAAACTCCCTGCTGCACTACCCCTTCCAGGTCCTACATAAATTTTTTCTTTTTTTGCAAATCGAATCACATCATAAACAATCAGGAAATAATCCTCAAAGTTCAGCTCATTAATAATTGCTAACTCATGATCCAATCGTTCTTTATACTGATCAGGAACCTGCCCTTGTAAGCGACGACCCAAGCCAAAGTGTGCTAACTCTTTAAGAAAGACTTTATTAGAAACTGCTTTGTCAGTTTTATAGATGGGAAGACTAGTCGTTAATTTATTCAAATCAACATGACATTTCTCAGCAATACGATCAGTAAGATCCAACATGGATTGATCATACAGTGTACCCATCTCCTCTTTATCTAGAAAGTGACGGTTGGGAGACGATATCAGTGTCTTATCATCCAGGTATGTTTGTTTAGAAATCGCCTGAACAACACGAAACGCTTCATCATCACTTTGTCTTTGATAATATACTTTAGGTAGTGCAAGCGATGCTACATCGTGCAAGCCCCCTAATTCATGAAGTGTTTTATTAATCACTTTAAAGTACTGTGATTCTTGATGTGATAAACCAAGATACATTTCAAAGCCAAGTGCTTTGATGCTTTGTAACGTATGAGCCATTGCTTTTGTATCATTGTTAGCATAGAAGCCATCAAAAGGTCCGTTCTCTCCAAATAGGATTAATATCAATCCTGGATGATAAGCCTCTTCTAAAGCAATCTCACCATGATCAGATAGCACCTTAGAAACAGCCATCAGTTTCTGATACCCTGCTACATCCTTTGCAATCAGATTGGAGTTAAATGTAATACCATCATGAGTAAAGGTACACTCCATTCCAAATATAGGTTTCAAGCCATGTTTCTGTGCTTCCTTTTGAAAATCAAGAGCTCCATGTAAAACATGGTAGTCGCTTAAAACACAGGCTCCATAGCCTGCTTGTTTTGATAATTGAACAATATCTGAAATACTCATCAAACCATTCAAAAGTGAATAGGATGAGCGCACTGTTAAATGTGTTGCCATAACTCACCTCTTACATCTATTATACATCATTTAACAAAGCCTTCGATAACTAAAAACAGCTTCATGGACCTTTGCCATGAAGCTGTTATGCATTCTTTAGTGTTCTTTTACTTCTGTATCATGCTCTTGGGTATGAACCATTGGAGCAGTAATCGTCGTTAGCCCACTCATTGCACCTGTAATATTTGCAATCAGCAGTGAAACATCAGCCAAAACACAAGGATTTAATTTCATTAAATCACTGATATGATGCTCTAAATAGTCTTTGCTTAGATATGGCAAGGATACACCTTCCTCAATCTTAAACCTTACTTCAGTTAATATCTTAGCAGTGTATACACCTAAGGGTTTAAACCCTACTAGACGTTCAAACATAACTCTAATATCAAAATCATCGATGTGTAAATCATATTGGTCAGCTACATAAAAATCATAGTAATCTTGCTTGCAGGATTCCCCATTCAAATCATCCCTTTGATACTCAATCCGGTTGACACGATGTCCCTCATACTCAATACCACTTAACATAAAAGCTCACTCCTTCTCTTAATTCTACATGTCTAAATTAACTTAAGGTGTCACTTCTCCTATAAGTCTAAAGAAAAAGACACCCTAAGATGTCCTTTACTATGCTTATTTTACTTTTTCAAAGAATGT
>DEPV01000017.1:9237-9460 GCA_002358955.1 Erysipelothrix sp. UBA3383
CATTCACCCACATCACCGTAACCATGTCTTCATTTGTATTATTAATGATGTTGTGTGTGTATCCTGTTGGAATATCAACCACTTCAAGTGCATCACCATTTACAAAATATTCAATCACTTCATCACTAAAGATATTACGAAGTTGAATCACTCCACTTCCTTTAACTACTAAGAATTTTTCATTCTTTGAATGGTGCCAGTGTTCTCCTTTAGTGATTCCTGG
>DEPV01000064.1 GCA_002358955.1 Erysipelothrix sp. UBA3383
ATTAAAGAATACGTTCAGTCGTAGTTGTTTTACCAGCAGCGATGTGAGCCATGATACCGATATTACGAGTGTTTTTCAAAGAAAAATCTCTTGCCATAGTATTCTTACTCCTTCCAAAACATTGGATATTTGGTTGTTGTTTATATAGATACTTTGATACCCTAAGTGTTTAAAAAACTATAGATGACCTATAAATAAGCCTCTTTATAATTTTAACGCTTAGGGTTCTAAGTTCTATCTTACCAACGGTAATGAGCAAACGCTTTGTTAGCATCCGCCATTTTGTGTACGTCTTCACGTTTCTTAACTGAACCACCTGTACCGTTTGCAGCATCGATGATTTCATTTGCTAGACGCATTTCCATTGTTTTCTCTCCACGTGAACGTGAGTATTGAACAATCCAACGAAGCCCTAGAGCTAAACGACGCTCTTGTGATACTTCAACTGGGATTTGGATATTTGACCCACCTACACGGCGTGCCTTAAGTTCTAGTAACGGTAATACGTTATCTAGTGCTTGTTCGAAAACCTCCATTGGTTGACGATCTGTTTTTTCTTCAATAATTGCAAACGCATTATATAAGATTGATTGTGCTTTTCCTTTTTTTCCGTCAATCATGATTCTGTTAATTAAACGAGTAACCAGTTTTGAGTTGTAAATTGGATCTGCAACAACATCGCGTTTTGCAACATGTCCTTTTCTTGGCATTGAATTCACTTCCTTTCAATTTGTATTTAATTTAATATATTAGTCTTCTTCTCTTGGTTTCTTTGTTCCGTATAATGAACGACCTTGACGACGGTCTGTAACTCCAGCACAGTCCATTGCTCCACGAACGATGTGGTAACGAACCCCTGGTAAGTCTTTAACACGTCCCCCGCGAATTAGAACAACACTGTGTTCTTGTAAGTTATGGCCAATCCCTGGGATATAAGCTGTAACTTCCATTCCGTTACTTAGACGTACACGAGCATATTTACGTAACGCTGAGTTAGGTTTCTTAGGTGTCATAGTTCCAACACGAGTACAAACTCCACGTTTTTGTGGACTGTTTACTTTTGATGTTGAACGCTTAATCGTGTTCAAGCTACGACCAAGTGCTGGTGACTTAGATTTATAAACTTTTGACTGACGTCCTTTGTTTATTAATTGATTAATTGTAGGCATAGTTTCTCCTTCCTTCTCTAGTTTGTGTACACACTACCAAGCGTGCCACGACTTACACATAATTAAGCTCTCCCACAGGAAAGCCACGTTATTTCATAAGCGTAATAATCATACCATATCTTGAATGAGAGTCAAGCCCCTTTGCCCAGAAATTGGCTGCAGGTGAGATCCTCAAATTCTCAAGTCCAAACCCAGATTAAACACACTCCATATCATCCTTATATAATAGGCTGATTAAGAGTACCTAAATCAGTGATTTTGATAGGCATGATTCTTGATAAATTTTGGTCGCTTATTAAAACTTTGAATAAATGATAAGAACAGTTGATAATCAGAAACAGCCACCAGCGACCATTTCTGACATTTCACTATCTATTTATCAACCGCTTTGGTATTGAATCGAGTAATGTTATCACCTTCACCATTGTCAATAATACAAATACCTTGTCTTAGTTCTTTATTAATACATTGAGTACCAATTCCTGATTCACAAGGCACCACTTCCAGGTTCTTAAATTGTTGTGTGTATCGATAGGGTGAGTGACCCACTACAATCTTACGATCTTTAAATGGATTGGGTTTATGAATCAATTCACGATCCCAATAATCATAATTGTAATCAGCATCCACACTTGCATGGGTAAAAATAGTATCTTCTATTTCTACATAAGGAAGTAAGCCATCGCAAAACTCTTTATAAAGGAGTAAACGATCTTTCATTGCTTGAGTAAAAATTAAATCATCTTCCTTAATTAAGAAACATTGTTCTAAAGTAATGGCACCTCCATTACGCAGCCATCGTTCCATTAATACAGGTTCAGTCTCTAAGGGCTCTCCCACTTTATTATGGTTGAGAACATAGTCAATAAACTCCAGCATAAAACCATCATGATTTCCGATGATCAAATGCAAACGATCTCCAAGTATAGTGCGCATTCTTTGGATCTCAAGATAAACTCCATGATTATCATCATGTCGATCAAAATAATCCCCAATCAACACAATCTGATGATCTTTATTATTAAGATCAAACCCCAATTCCTTAAAATCATCCAGGCTAAAAGTACGACCGTGAATATCCGATAAAGCATAAACTACCATATAATCACCTCTTTAAGTGATTATTATAGCACAGCATTACATTTTTTTAGGACCGTGTTCTTGAATAATTGCATCGTATTTTGCAATTAAATGAAGGCCTTGTGGTGTGGCTTCATATTTTCTTAAATCAGTCAGCTCTTGCAATTCTTCTTCAGTAAAATGTTCTAACACACGATCTAGTATCTCTTGTTTCTTTCCTGCTAGCTTTAAACCTTTTGTTTTAAGGTATCGTTTTAAAACCGGAGCACTGATTAATGTCATCGTTTCGCGAGCACTAAGCACTTCAATACACTGTGCATCCATTAAACGTTGAATACTTTCTGATGCTTTAACACCATAACGGTATTCAAAGTAATCAGGAATCCATGTTTCATTGGTGAAATTACCAAAGCCAATTCTCCACAACATGACAATATCACCTGGAAAAAGCCCCTCTTCTAAGAGCACCATTTTCTTACGTTCAACTTTAGCATAAGGAAATTCTTCAGGATACATTTCCCAACGTTTCAAATCACGTTCTTCACTAATATAAGGTTGATTATCATAACCTTCATATACTTTACTTATTTGACTCATATCATCACCTCTACATCCCATACTAACACTTCTCACTCTAAAATAATTCTTGCTTGCTCAAAAAAACTCACGGTATTTATTCACCGTGAGTTTCATTCTTATCATCTTCTTTTGTTTCTGTTTCTAATTCATCAATCTTTAAATCTTCAATTTCTATTTCATCATCGTGATGGTGAACCGGCGGCTCATTGAATGCAAAGTCCAACTTTCCCTCTTCATATAGTGATTTGATTAAGGTAGCTGCAATTGGAAGTCCCAGTAGTCCGATGAATCCAAATAACTTAAGACCCACATAGATGCACACCAGTGTTAATAAAGGATGCAATCCAATTTGTTTTCCAACGACTTTAGGTTCAAGAACATTACGTATGATGGTAATAACAATGTATACAAGTCCTAATATTAATCCCAACTGACGATTACCCACAGCAATTTCAATTAATGCCCATGGAATCATCACAGTCCCAGTACCCAATACCGGTAAAATATCAATAGATGCAATCAGAAGTGCCAGTCCAATTGGATTTGAAAGTCCCAATACTAAGAACACCACACTCAGTTCTACAAATGTTAATGACATCAAGATTGCATAAGCTCTTAAATATTTCCCTAATACCGATACCACACCATCGCGTATATCAACAATTAACTTGCGTTGACGTTCTGGCACAATGTGCAACATACCATGAGTAATCGCTTTGTAATCGGTTGTAAAAAAGAACGACGCGATAATTGCAATCAATACCGAAATAAGGACACTTGGTACTGATGTAACTAGGGATGTTAGCTTAGCCCCAACTGATGCAGCAAACCCTGGTAAGAAATTGGTAATACTGTTAAACACACTATCGATGATTGGCAAGATCTGTTCTGAAATCGAAGGATCCATAACCTCAATCACACCTTCAAACCATTCAATTAATGCTAAGACCATCGGATGCAAGGTAGAGTTATAAAATTCTGGAATTGAATTTGCAAGGGATCCAACTGTATTAATTCCAAGAATCATAAACCATACAAGTAAAAATCCAATCAGGAGATAAAACAATACGATAACTATCAGGGAGATATGTTTACGATCCCCAAAGACTTTCGTCAATCGTTTAACAACTGGTTTTAATAAATACGCAATCATAAAACCAAACACAAAGGGCATCATATAATTAAAAACAAATCTAACACTGAATAACGTTAATCCTGCAATCAATCCAAAATATATAAAATTAATAATAAACTGTCTTCTTTTTTCTACCATAGGTAAAGTCACACTTGGAATTACTTCCAAATCCCTTTCTTCATATTCTTAGCTTGTGTTTCTAAATGGTACAACTCATCCACATATAAATAATCATCATAGATATATTTAACCGAAGCATACCCTTCTTCAACAAGTTTTCTTTGCAACAATTCCCCATCCACATAAATCCAGGCGATCATACGTCCATATTTATCAGGTTCTTTTGCTAGAGGATCAATCTTCAATTCGATTTTTTCAGCTTCAGTAAGTCGATTGCAAGTATACTCTTTCGCTTCCTGCGCATAATAATCTTTTTTATTGATTTCTGGTGTATCTATAGCAATAAAGCGAACTTTCTCCAATACCCCATCCACATTGAAATGGGCAGTATCTCCATCCACACACTTTGCAAGGACTACACCTTCAACAACCTGTCCATCACGGTTGATATAAACAAATGAAAACACAGTAATGAGTGCAAAAGCAATCAGTGTTAACAATGGGCTTAATTTTTGTTTTTTTACGAAACGATGGATTTTCTTCAATTCTTTTTCATTTAATCTTTTCATAGGCATATTATAGCAAAGAAAGATATTAATAGGTATGGATTCTCCCATTACACCAAAACTTCACATTCATTCTCAATTTAGACTCATTTACTACCTGTTTGTACCTCATTTATACTCCAAAACCACACTAAATAGGGCCTTTAAGTACATTTTAGGACAATTTTGAATAATTTCTCATTTTACCCTTGCACGCTTCTAAATCTTATGGTATTATGTCTTGGCACTCAACAAAGAGAGTAAACATATCAAACAAACCTGGAGATGTACTCAAGAGGTTGAAGAGGTGCCCCTGCTAAGGGTATAGGTCGGGAAACTGGCGCGGGAGTTCAAATCTCCCCATCTCCGCCAAGTATTTTGATTTGTTATAGAAATGTAATATGGTCCAGTGGTGTAGCGGTTAAC
>DEPV01000081.1:0-825 GCA_002358955.1 Erysipelothrix sp. UBA3383
AAAATTATTTTTCGACATAAAAAGTAATTAACACAAAAAAACAGCCTTAGAAAATTGAAGTGCACCCCATAAGTTGGCCCAGCCAATTAATGGAGGTGCTTTTTTGTATGTAGAAATCAATTGGTTTATTAAACGCTTGCTTCTCCATGCATATTTTATACAGTTCAAAGAATTATATTCTCATTCATATTTAAAATCGATACAATATAATATTTGTTTGAAATTTCCATCGGTTGATCAAGAATCTAGTAGAAGCAATTATTAAGTGAAGATTTTTATGATTAAGAATGATGTAAATTTTAATTAATTATTAGAAAACACCCTACACAGAGATATTAATTAATGTCCACTGAATAGGGTGTTATTGGAATTACACTTTATTTATCTTTCAATATAGAATTTACAAGCATTTGATATTCAAATGATCGCATATCTCGCCCCTGTACTTCATTGTCAAAATTACGCTTTGATAACGTTAAGATCGGTGGGGATTGTAGTCGTTTGTAGACTGCTCGATTTTTAGTATTGATAATCCATTCTAAATCAGCAATAAATGCCTTCGAATCATCTAAACCATATGCTTTTAGATATGGACCCATTGGTAAATCTAAGATTGAATTATCTAGATATGCCTGAAGGTATGATTCAACTGAATGATGTTGTAAATACTCAATAAGGTGGTCATGATATCCCCACTTCATTGGATCAAATTGATCTGTTGATAACTCTGCACTTGGTGCAAAATCCCATTCGATCGTTTCAGCATTGATTGTTGGAATTAAGTTTGATGGAATAACCTCTTGTTCTGCAGATGTATTAATATAA
>DEPV01000081.1:896-6651 GCA_002358955.1 Erysipelothrix sp. UBA3383
GCATCACCATATAATGTTGCATATCCTAAAGCAGTCTCGATTTTATTTCCGTTGTTAGAAATAACACCGTTTTTGATGCTTGATAAAGTCATAAGTGTATGACCTCTTAGTCGAGCTTGAACATTCTCATAAGTAAGACCTTCAAGTACACCAAGTCCTGCTTCAGAAAACGCATCTTTAGTACCTTGAGTCATATGTTGAATTGGAATCACATAAGATTCATAACCCAATACAGAAGCTAAATGATGAGCATTAGACTTGGTAATATCACGCGTGTAATCAGATGGCATATTAACACCAATCACGCGATCACTTCCTAATGTAAGGCTTAGTAGAGCAACGGTAAGACTTGAATCAAGTCCACCTGATACTCCTACGATCCACTTAGGTCCAAACGGTAATACAATTTCATCAAACCACTTAATACCACTTGTTACAGCATTATATAAGCGTTCTACTTTAGTATCCGCATCTTTTATAATTTGATTTTCAATAGATTGGTATTCTTCTATTACTTTTGATTGCACATAAGATCCACCTGTATAAACAAGTACTTTATGCTCATAAGTAGCAAGCCCTAAACGGTTTACGTAAACTCCTGCTTGGTATGTTTCAACATCATTCTTATCAAATGCGTCATGTGCAATAACTATTGTATTACTATCTGCACCTTCTTTAGTAAATGATAGAGTCCATTCTTTACTATCTAGAATAATCTTTGAATCTGATTCCTTAGTTGAAAAAAACTGTTTTTCATAAGTATCCAAATCAGTTTTAATATATGGTTTACCAACTCGTTCCCCATCTTTATAAGTAAGAATCGCACTGTATAGCTTATCATCTTCTTCAATAATACTTCCAAAGATAACAGTCTTATCACTTGGATATTCCATTAATAATTCTTGAAAATACATCACATCACTAATAAATGATGGATTCGAAAACTTTTTTCCCACATGTAATCCTGTTAAAGAATACTGTGGAAAAATAATAACATCTTCCTGACAAACATCAATCTCAGCTATCATCTCTTCATAATTAGCTTTTATATGCCCATCAATAATTCGAATTTCTGCTGTTTTCATCATGATTACCCTCTCTGTCTGAATAACTCATAAGCAAAGACACTGGTTGCCCCTACTGTACTAAGTGATACACGTGCATCATAATCGATACGTACTTCATCATCCATTAATTCTAATGTATGGCGGCTTAATCCGCGAAGTGCACCACCTAAACAAATACATACTCGATTTGGCATTTTATACTCACTTAGTGATACTGAATCATCACCACGATAAGCTGCTGCCATACGCACATCTTGGGCCTTCATAACTTTAATAGATGCTTGTAAATCTTCTGTTTGATGCCAAATAAGACTCTCACTAGCACCTGCTGAGGCTCTGATTAACTTCGCTTCTGCATCATAGTAGTCATATGCTGGAGTAATAACGCCATCAAATCCCAGTGATTTAATCGTTCTACAAATCTCTCCCATATTGAATGGATCACTAACACCTTCAATTAACATGAATGATAGTGTCCCTTTATTTAGCTTATCAACAGGATCTGAAAGACGGGGTCCACATTTAACCAAGTATCCCCCATGACTTTTATTACCTGCTAACTCATCCATCTCATCACGGCTTGCACGTATTATTTTTAAACCCTTTGCAATACTCATCACATAACGGCATTCACGATCTTTAGAAGAGTGTGAATCAACAATATACACTGCCTCTATATCCCGTTTACGATTCTGTAGAATCGCTTTTGTTGAAATTTTACCCGATACAATCATCCTAAATCCTCCCCTAATTTAAAAAAGAGCATACGCTCTTATACTTGAAAGAATACCCACGCACAATAAATGATGAGTAAATCTTGGAAACTACGACTTAAACCTAATGTTAACATAATCTCATTAAACTCTTGAATCACAAATAAGTCTAAACGCAGTCCTACTAAAAACACCATGACTAAGGCTACAATCACTTTACCCAGCCATCTTGAGTTTGCCTTTTTCATTGGGGATAGTAAGTATCCAAATCCCCACAGAATAAAGATCCAAAGTAAGCTTGATAACCATCGTAAAGAACCACCTAGTAGGGGGTTTGCAAAACGATAGATGATTGCAGTTGCAATCAGAAATAATAATGCTTTCCATGTATTTTTCATAAGCTTACCTCAATTCTGTTTCAATTATATCATTTTTAACTCTTAAAAACATACTGTCCCCAAATGAGAAGAATCGGTATTCTTCCTCAATCGCATGCTCATAAGCTTGCTCAATAACAGGCTTTGTCGCAAAAGCACTAATCAGCATAATTAATGTCGATTTTGGTAAGTGGAAGTTTGTAATGATTTGGTCTACTGCTTTAAACTTGTACCCGGGATAAATGAAGATTTCACTATCTCCTGAACATTGCTCAAATTGACCAAATCTTTGTGCAACTGTTTCTAGCGTACGAACACTTGTCGTTCCTACTGCAATGATGTCTCTATTTTCTTGCTTAGCAAGATTTAAGATATCTGCAGTTTCCTGTGACATCTCATAGTATTCAGCATGCATCTTATGATCTAGAACATTATCCACTTTAACCGGTCTAAATGTCCCCAGTCCTACGTGTAATGTAACATAAGTAATAATCACACCCTTAGCTTCTAACTCACTCATGATTTCTTTTGTAAAGTGAAGTCCTGCAGTTGGTGCAGCAGCAGATCCTGATACTTTAGAATATACAGTTTGGTAACGTTCTTTATCTTCTAAACGTTCATGAATGTATGGAGGCAGCGGCATTTGTCCCAATTCATCCAGTAACTCTAAAAAGATACCTTCATAAACAAGATCAAAGTTTCTAAGACCCTCTTCACCCACATGGGTACAGATAGCCTTCAGCTTACCATTTCCAAAACTTAATTCTGTTCCCAGTTTAACAACCTTCGCATTACCTACTAAACACTCTGCTGTCTTACCTTCAAACTTAAGAATTAAAAGTTCAACATGGGCTCCCGTTTCAGGTTTCTCCCCAAATAAACGTGCAGATATAACACGAGTATCATTCAGTACTAGAACATCACCTTTTTTAAAGTATTGTGTAATGTCATAGAAGTGTTGATCATGTAGACCATCCTTATCCACCACCAGTAATCGTGATTCACTACGATTATCAAGGGGAGTCTGGGCAATCAGTGCTTCAGGTAAATTAAAATCAAAATCATTAACGTTCATAATAGGCTCCATTTCTTAAAAAAAGAAACAAGCGAACTTGTTTCTAGAATCCACGATCATTTTCAGCATCGATACCATATCGTGCATAAACCTCATCACGAAGGTCTAAGAGGCGATCTTCCTCTATAGCAAGTCTCATCTCTTCCATTAACTTCAATAAGAATCGTAAGTTATGGATGGATAATAGACGTTGTCCAAGTCCTTCATTAGTTTTATGCAGGTGTCTTAAATATGCTTTTGTATAGTTTGTACATGTCTCACAATCACAAGTTTCATCCAGTGGTGTAAAGTCATATTCATATTTTAAATTTTTAATGTTTACACGACCATCAGCAGTCATTGCTGCACCATGGCGTGCAATACGAGTTGGTAATACACAGTCAAACATGTCAATACCACGGATCACACCTTCAAACAGTCCATTAATAGAACCAACACCCATTAGGTAACGAGGTTTGTCTTCCGGTAAGTATTCCACAGCATCTTCAATCATCTTATACATCACAGGTTTTGGCTCACCCACAGATGTACCCCCGATTGAATACCCTGGGAAATCCATAGCAACCAGTTGCTTAGCATGTTCATGTCTAAGATCTGTATATTCTCCACCTTGAACAATTCCAAATAAAGCCTGATCATGAGGTCTTTGGTGTGCATCCTGACCACGTTTTGCCCAGCGAATTGTACGATCACATGAGTTCTTCATGTATTCATATGTTGCAGGATATGGTGGACACTCATCAAAACTCATGATGATATCAGCTCCCAAATCATTTTGAGTTTGAATTGATATTTCAGGTGTCAGGAATAACTTATCCCCATTAAGGTGGTTTCTAAAGTGTACTCCCTCTTCAACGATGGAGCGAATCTTACCCAGTGAGAAGACTTGAAAGCCACCACTATCTGTAAGAATGGGTCCATCGTAGTTCATAAACTTATGCAATCCCCCAGCCTGTTTAACAACATCAGCCCCAGGTCTTAACCATAAGTGATATGTATTGGATAGAATCACTTGAGAGTTAATGCGTTTTAAATCCTCAGGTGATAAATATTTAACCGTTGCAAGTGTTCCTACTGGCATGAACATCGGTGTTTGAACAATACCGTGTTTGGTCTGTAGTGTACCCCTTCTTGCTTTTGTTTTTTCATCCTTTTTAAGTAAAGTATATTTTATTGGCATTAGTTACTTGAGCGATTTGCTTGTTTACGCTCGTGCTCCTTCAAGAGACGTTTACGCAGACGAATGAAATTTGGGGTAACTTCTACTAATTCATCATCACGGATAAATTCTAAAGCATACTCCAGTGATAATGGAATTGGTGGTGTTAATTTCATCGCTTCATCACGTCCTGATGAACGAACTGCTGTCGCTTTTTTGTTTTTAATAACGTTAACAACCATGTCTGTATCACGTGCTGCAATACCAACAATCATTCCTTCATAGACATCAGTTTGTGCACCAATGAAGAATTGTCCACGTTCTTGTAAGTTAAAGATTGAGTAAGTCATTGATGACCCTTTTTCATTTGAGATCATAGATCCATTTTGACGTTGTGCAATGGCACCTTTCATCGGCTCATAGCCTTTGAATAAACGTAACATTGTTCCCTCACCATGAGTCATGTTAATGAAATCACCTCTAAACCCGATTAATCCACGAGTTGGTACATTCCAATATTGTTTAACCATACCACGGTCTTCTTCCATGTTGGTTAACTCTCCTTGACGCAGTGAAATTTGAGAAATCATTGTACCTGAGTATTTATCAGGAACTTCAATGATAACCTCTTCAATCGGTTCGCATTTCACACCATCAATCTCTTTGTTAATAACTTGCGGTTTAGAAATCGCTAATTCAAATCCTTCACGACGCATGTTCTCAATTAGAATTGAAAGGTGAAGCTCTCCACGTCCTGATACTTCAAACTTATCTGCTGAATCACCGGGTTTAACACGTAATCCTACGTTAACCTCAAGCTCTTTATCAAGACGCTCTTTAATGTTACGTGATGTTACATATTTACCATCCAGACCTGCAAATGGTGAAGCATTAACCATGAAAGTCATCGACAATGTTGGCTCTTCAATTTCAATTGGATCTAAAGGCATTAAGAAATCTGGTTCACATAAGGTATTACCAATTGAAATATCATCAAATCCTGATACAAGGACAATGTCCCCTGCAACAGCTTCAGTAACTTCAACACGGTTTAATCCTTCATAAACAAACAGTTTCGAAACATTTTGTGTAGACTCAACATTCTCACCATCTAAAACAGTAATACGTTGTCCTTTTTTAAGGGTTCCTTTTTCAATACGTCCAATTCCTAATCGTCCTACATACTCATCGTATGCTAGAGATGAAATTTGGAATTGTAAGTGTTCTTGTGTGTAGTCTGGATATGTTGGTGTATGTTCAACAATGGCATCGAATAAAGGTTTCATGTTAACCCCTTCTTCTTCCAATGTATTTTGAACAATACCAGCACGTGCCATTCCATAAAGAATTGGGAATTCTAATTG
>DEPV01000119.1 GCA_002358955.1 Erysipelothrix sp. UBA3383
TAGTATATGGTAAGAAAACAGGATCAACACCAGATGGTCGTGTTAAGGGTGAACCCTTTGCTCCTGGAGCAAACCCAATGCACGGACGTGATAGTTCAGGAGCACTTGCATCACTAAACTCAGTTGCTAAGATTCCTTATGCAGATGTTTGTGAAGATGGTGTTTCAAACACATTCTCAATCGTTCCACAAGTATTAGGTAAATCAGAAGATGAGCGTGAAAATAACTTAGTTGGTGTTATGGATGGATACTTCCGCCAAAAAGCACACCACCTAAACGTAAACGTATTAAATCGTGAACTTCTACAGGATGCAATGATCAATCCTGAGAAATATCCACAATTAACCATTCGTGTATCTGGATACGCGGTTAACTTCAACAGACTCTCACAAGAGCAGCAACAAGAAGTTATCGACCGTACATTCCATGACTCAATCTAGAGTAGGTTATGTAAGAAAACTAGAAACTATGGGGATGGTGGATGGTCCAGGAATACGTACAATCGTATTCCTTAGTGGCTGTCCACTTCGCTGTCTCTTCTGTCATAATCCAGATATGTGGAAGACTGAAAAAGAAGATGCGATCACAGTTGAAGAACTAATGAAAAAATTAAGACGCTACAAGCCCTACTACGGTAAGGAAGGTGGTGTCACCTTCTGTGGTGGTGAACCTCTTAATCAACCCGAGTTTCTACTTGATATGATGAAAGCTTGTAAAGCTGAAGGCATTACGACATGTCTTGATACATCAGGATTTGGTCGTCAAGATACCTTCGATGAGATCTTAGAATATACCGATACTGTATTGTATGATATTAAAGGTCTTGAAGAAAAGAAATACCGAGAAATGGTTGGGGCACCAATACGAGTGACCAATGTATTCTTGGAAAAAACACAACAACATAATGTGGCTATATGGGCACGTATTGTTATTGTTCCAGGGTTTCATGATACTTATGAGTATATGGATGATTTAGCAGATTATATTGCTCCGTTGAAAAACTTTGAGCGTATTGAACTGTTGCCATACCATACGATGGGTGTTAACAAATATGAGACCATTGGTAAGGAGTATCCTTTAGAAGGAGTACCTGCAATGGAGAAAGACCGTTGTATGGAACTTCAGGATTACTTAATTGCTAAAATTAAAGAAATTCAAGAACAAGCATAAATCAAAAAAAGGCGTTATTCATTATTGAATAGCGCCTTTTCAATGTTCTCTTGCAAATATGATAAAAAAGACTTATCGTAAAGAGAGCTTTAAGTTTCATGGACTTGCCACTTTCGAAGCAGTCCATCTGTGATAAAATAAATTTAATGTATGAACTTAAATGAATGTGTAAAGAGTATTAGGAGGACAAGATGGAACTATTAAAAATTCTATTGGTTGAGGATGACCATGATATATCAGAAGGGGTGAGTGAGTATCTTAAAGAATCAGGCTATCATGTAGAAGCTGTCTATGATGGTTTGGTAGCAGTGGATACATTTTACGAACATGATTTTGATTGTGTGGTACTGGATATCATGTTACCAGGGATGAATGGTATTGAAGTCTTACAAGCCATACGTACACAATCTAATATACCTATCATCATGTTGACGGCGATGGATGATGATTTAACGCAGATTCAAAGTTTTGATGCTAAGGCGGATGATTACATCAATAAGCCTTTCTCCTTAAAAATACTGAAGCGACGTATTGAGGCCTTGTTGCGACGATCACAAACTCCTAAGACCGATATTTTGAAAATTAATGATCGTGTTAGTGTTGACTTCAAAGAGTATATTGCACTTCTTGATGGTGAAAACAAAGACCTTAAACTGAAAGAGTTTGAAGTCTTGCGTGTACTTTATGAGAATCGTGGCATGATTTTAAGTCGAGAACAAATTATTGATAAGATTTATGATGATGCAAGTGCTCCTTATGATCGTGTGGTGGATGTATATGTTAAAAACATCAGAAAGAAATTAGAAATCGATAACATCACTACAGTTAAAGGTGTGGGGTATCGTTATGATGAAATTTAATCAAAACTTGAAAATCTTTCCAAAGGTATTATTGTATACCTTTTTTACAATTACCCTTTTATTGGTATTGTCATATGGGCTGTTATTGAGTTTACTTCCTAAATATTACAATCAATCCAAACATAATGAACTGCGACTTAAAACAGATGGTTTGGTTAATGTGTTGCAATTTCAAACTGAGAGTGAAATTCTGGATACCGTGAATCAATTTGCCAGTGTGAATAATTTAAATTTAAAGTTGAATGATGGTGTTCAGGATTATGACTTCTATAATTTTAGTGTAGTTGAGATTGCTTATAATGAAAATTACTTTGATGCCCTATTCAACCATAATGTTATGGTTAATTTTGACGATGATTATTCTGATCAACAAGTGATTATGCAAAAACGTATATTTACCAATGGTTTAGGTCAGTCCTATACGGTCCAAGCGATGATGAGCATTCATTCGATAGAAGAATCCAAACAAATTATTATTAGTTTAAGTCCCTTGATCTTATCCATCAGTTTAATTGTGTCTTTCTTTGCAGCCTTTTTATTCAGTAAAGGAATGACATCGCCCATCAAGAAGATGGCAGATACAACACAAAAGATGCGTCAGTTAGAACCGGATATAAAATATGAGATATCAAGTCATGATGAGATGGGGCAACTTGCAGATGACATTAATGGGCTTTATACATCCTTATTGAATACGATTGAAAGCCTACAAGAGAGCTTAAGTTATACCAATCAGATGGAGAAAGAACGCAATGATTTTATCATTATGATGTCTCATGAATTAAAGACACCCTTGACAGCTCTGATGATACTGCTAGAGAACATGCACAACAATGTTGGTAAATATAAAGATCATGATTTCTATTTAGCAGAGTCCATGGATAAAGTAACGTCCTTATCAGAAACGATAACAAGTATTTTAAACTTAACAAAAGAACAAACTGTTTTAAGTTCACAAGATAAAGAGGACATCAATGTGTCATTGCTTCTCCATGATTTAATTGAGAAGTATGATGTGATGATTATGTCTTCGAAATTGCGCATCATTGTTGATATTGAGGATGATGTTTATCTTAAGATTAATGCTAATGCAATTGAGATGGCACTATCCAATGTACTATCCAATGCCATTCAATATACACCCTATGCTTGTGAGGTTGTCATTCATCTTGATTCTAAGTCACTCATTATCGAGAATGATGTAGAGCAAGAATTCAATCATCAGGAAACAGCGTTGTTTGAAAAAACGGGTTTAGGGTTCTATATCATTGATGATGTTTTCAAACGCAATCAACTGAACTACTCATTCATTAATACTGGAAGTACTGCTAAATTCGAACTCTTTTTATAGGTTTCATATTCGTTTCATATACAAACTGTATATTATCCATGGAGGAAGCGAAATGAACATATTTAGTAGAGCGTGGCGTTATGTCACCAGAAATAAAAGTAAGTCTTTAATCATGTTTTTAATCTTATTAACATCGACTTCAACCTCTTTTGCATTACATTTAAATTTTTTAATTTCATTTGCCTCATTATTCTTTATTAATCTTCGCCCTTTCAGGTAGCTAAAAAAAGATCTTGCTGCACTTATTCTTAAATTTAAACTACTTGCTCCTAATCCTTCTCGTTCTTTCTTACGAATCCAATTTTGTCTTAAATCTACCCATGTAAGTGAATCTATATCTTCAATAGTTTTTATATTCATCATATCAATCATTTCATTTATGCACATTACATATTTATTAATTGTTCTTTCTAAAGACTTCTTTTCGGATATTTCATAGTTGACATAATCATTAACATACTTTTTCATTTACAATAACACCTTCTTTAGAGTAATTATTTATTTCAAATTCTCTTACATAAATATTAAGTGCTTTTTTGCTTTTAAAACTTTTAACAACTTTATCATTTACTATCAATTCATAATTAATATTTGACTTTCCTATTCTACACATATTTTACACCTTCTTTATTAATTTAGTAATAACATCGCTTTCTAACTTTATCAATAGATTTTATTACTTTTATCATTCTCTCTAAATACAATAGATCATGAAGTTGTATCCGTAGTTAATCATTTGTTTCATCTTCCTCTCTCCTTAACTGTTATTATACTTAAATAGTAGTTCATATTCTAATCATTGTCAAGCACTTTTTATTTTTTTTGTTAATTTTGTTGATTAAAATTAACTTTTTATGTTATAATTATCTCAAAGTAAAAATTTAACTATTTTTTAAAAAATATACAAAAATC
>DEPV01000105.1 GCA_002358955.1 Erysipelothrix sp. UBA3383
CTGGATTAGACTTCTTCTATATTGATGTTTATACAGGGAATGATTACAATGCTTACAAACTATTAGAGTATGCAAATAAATTAGGTATCAAGATTGGGACTGAGTTCTCAGGACCAATTGAACCTGGAGCAAACTTTGTTCACTGGGGACCTGACTTAGGATATCCAAACAAAGGTAATGGATCATTACTATCACGTATGGTAAAAAACAACCAGGATATCTTTGTTGGACACTCACTATTTAAAGGACAAAAAATCCCTGGAGTAACAACTTGGGGTGATTCAAAACCCGATATGCAACAAGGTGTAGAAGTATTCTACAACGATGTATTACCAACTAAATATATGCAACACTTTGGCGTTATGAAGCTTGAAGAAAATACTATTACATTTGATGAGAACGTTGTATCAAGTCGCGAGAACGTACAAAATGGAATGGTTGAGTTGCGTAAAGATGGTAAACTAATTTCTACATGGAAAGATAGTGGAACTACTACAGATGAGGGTGTACGTCATACTGCTGAATCCTTATCATTGATTCCATGGGTATGGGACATTGATAGTAATAAAACTCTTACTCCTGAAACAGGGGCGAAATTGTATCACTGGAATCCTAATGGTGGAGAAACTGAATGGGAATTAACTGATGAATTTAAAGATGTTAAAACTTTCGTTCTCTATGAATTAACACAACAAGGTAAAGTTCAAATTGACGAGGTTGATGTTAAAGGTGGAAAAGTAACATTGGATGTTGCAAAGAACACACCATATGTACTGTATGCTAAAGGAGCAAAAACTCTTGAAAATGCAGGTGATTGGGGAGAGGGAAGCCCTGTTAAAGACTTTGCATTCAACTCAGAAAAAATTGATGGTTCTGTTGCATGGAATAGTACAGGAAAAGCAAGTCTTGAAACTGTAGCAGGAAGTACAAGCTACTTAGCAGGAAGAGATAATAATTCTCGTTGGAATAAATATGTTAAGTTGGATGGAGCTGCAAATATCAGTCAAACCATTGATGTGAATACACTTGAAGCAGGTAAAGACTATACTGTTTCTGTTTGGGCAAATGTGCAATCAGGTCAAAAAGCAGTTCTGGAATTTGAACTTAATGGAGAAGTGTATACAAATGAAGTTACTGGACAAGATAAAAACCACCAGTCTTCATTCAAATTTGTAAATACAAACTATCAGAGACTCAGCGTTAAATTTAACGTACCAGAGAATCTGACAAGTGCATCAATCAAAATCAGTGCTGCAAATACTATAGGCACAGTTGAACTTGATGATGTTAAAGTATGGCAACATTTAAGTGTTAATCCAGATCTTAACAGTGATAAATATGTTGTCTATGAAGATTTTGAAAACGTGAGTGAAGGATGGGGGCCATTTGAATATATTTCAGGAAGCCGTCAAACACACATTGCTTCAGATCAAAGTAACGAAAATGATAACAATCCTGTAGTAGACCGTGATTCTGGCTTAAAAGGACCGGTTATGACTTGGGTTCTTGATGGAGATAACTCCCTAAAAATTAATGAAGATTCAGCAGGGCGTGGTGTTAAGACTAATGAAGATCGTGTTAAACTACTACCAAATACTGAATATCAATTACAATTTGCTTACACAATGAATCCTGGTGTTCAGTTTGATGTTGAAGTGAAATCACGTTCTACTAACAATGTTATTGCTAAATGGGCATTAGAACATAAAACAAACAACGGTAAATCGGGCAAAACATCAGAAGACTATGTCTCATTTAATGAAACATTCACCACTGATAATGCAGATGATTACCAAGTGATTATTAAAATTTCTGATAAACCTGCTGCTGGTAATTCTTCTAATAGAACTTTAATTCTTGATAACTTTGGAATCCTAGAAATTAAATACTTCGATATCTTAGTTGACTTGATTGAAGAATATGATGCTCTAAAAGCTAATGAATATACATCAAGCAGTTGGTATGTATTCCAAGAAACATTAAGCAATATTAAATCGACTGTTACAAAAGACAGTCCTATAGCTGACATTAAATCAGCAATTAAAGATCTGAAAGATGCAAAAGAGAAATTAGCACCACTTGTAGGTCTTGCTGACCTGGAAAAAGTAATCAAAGAAGCAGTAACACTAGGTGATACTGATTATTCTCAAGTAACATGGAACCGATTCAATACAGCACTAACTGATGCTAAGGCTGCAAGTACAAGCAGAGATAATAATGTTATTTCAGATGCAACTCGAAATCTTGAAGTGGCTATTAATTCACTTGTTAATGTTAAGGCTTTAAATTCAGAAATTGCAAAATTACAAGCGATTGAAAAAGGTGACTATACATCCGATTCATACAAGGCATTACAAGCATCTCTAACATTATCGAAAGCTGTAGTAATTATTGCAGAGACTGATGCTGAGGTTGCTGCACAAATCACACAACTGAAATCAGTTAAAGATGCACTTGTGAAAAAAGGAAATCTGAAGAAGTTAATTGCTTTAGTGGATTCAGATAAAGATATCATTGAAATAAATTACACTGAGGATAGTTATAAACTATACCTTGATGCACTAGAAGAAGCACAAGCAATGATTGCATTGAATGATGCTTCACAAAAAGATATCGATACAATGATTACTATACTTCAAAGTAAGATTTCAGGTTTAGTGGAAATTGTAAATACTTATGTGGATTCAAAAACTGATGTATCCATTGAATGGACTAATGGTGCTTTACCATCTGATACTAAATTCTCAATTAAGAAATTAGCGAAGAAAGATAATGCATTTAACTTAGTTACGGAGTTCTTTAATGAAACTCTTGAAAACCTATTTGGTTATGAGATTTCAACAACAGACTCTAAAGTATTACCAAACGGAAAACTTAAAGTTCGAATTCCATTACCAAAAGGAACTGATGTAGACAGTTTAGTTTTATTTGATGTTCAAGATAAAGGAATACTAGAAATCGACAATTACACAATCGTTGATGGTGTGATTGAATTCTTAACTGATAAACTAGGAACTTATGTCATTGGTAATGTTGTTGAAGAAACAAGCATTCCTGTTGAGCCTACAGAGCCAGAAACACCTGAAACTGGTGATAATGGTAATACAGGGGATACTGATAATCCAGATAATACTGATAAACCATCTACTGATGACAAGGAAGATTTACCTGCAACAGGTATTAACTCATATATGTCACTGTGGATTTCCATTACATTAATGGGTCTGGCTGTATTTGTATTCGTAAAAGTCAAAGAACGTAAAGAGCAAGACGAAATCTTGTAGTGAAGGCTTTAAAAACTATATAAAGTAGGTAAAAAAAGACACATTTTTTAAAAAATGTGTCTTTTTATATTCTATAGATAATGTGTTATTTAGTAGTTGAGTGCCTTGAAATCTTCTAAGTCTAGATTCTTATACTCACCCAACTTGAGTGAAGGATCAAGATCTAAATTGCCAATTTTTACTCTTTTGAGAAAAATGACTTCATTGTTGCAATAGTGCATCATGCGTTTCACTTGATGGTATTTACCTTCACTGATGGTAAGTAAGATTTTATCCGACTCTAATATTTCAACAACAGCCGGTTTTAGTAAGGTATCGTCCATCATGATGCCTGTTTCTAGATCCTTAATGAACTTCGTATCAAAGGGTTTTTCAAGGTGTACTAAGTATTGTTTAGTAACTTCTTTTTTACCGTGTGCGATTTGATGTGAGAACTGACCATCATTTGTAATCAGTAAGAGTCCTTCGGTATCTGCATCAAGGCGTCCTACAAAAAATAAATCGGTGCGCTTGGTATCAAGCAGTTCTAAGACGGATGGGTATTCGACAGGATTGTGTTCACAAATATAGCCTTGGGGCTTATTCATCATAAGATATACTTTGCTTGAATATTCAATGATTGTGTCGTTGATGCTGACTGAGTCGTTATCGGGATCAATGATGAAACCTGCATCACTGATGGTGGTGCCATTGACCTGAACCTGTTTCTTTTTAAGAAGTAGTTTAACTTCTTTACGAGAACCATTTCCTGTGTGGCTTAAAAATTTATCAAGTCTCATAAAGACCTCCTTTAAGAGTTCTATTATATCATATCTACTTATGGTTTCAGGAAGGTGTATTCATCAAGGAATCTGGTGTTTGATGCTATAATGATTTCAATGGAGGTGGCATTATGTATGATTTTAAAACAATGGTAAAACGTGAAGGTAGTGGGTCTATAAAATGGTCACACAGACGCTTTAAACGCTTTCCACTGAGTACTGCAGATACTGATTTTAAGACTGCACCTGAAATTACGGAAGGCTTGGTTACATATCTTAATGAATTTAACTTAGGGTATACCCAGCCTACAGATTCTTACTATGCAAGTATTATTGATTGGTTTGAACGAAAACATCATTTTAAACTTGAAAAGGAATGGTTGTTTGATTCGGCAGGTGTTTTAGATGCGATAGAAAAACTAATAATTAGTATGACTCAAAAGGGGGACGGGATTGTTATTTTAGAACCGGTTTATTATCCTTTCAGAAGTATTATAGAGAAACATGAACGTCAAGTGCTAACATCCCATTTAAGACATGATGAGGGTGTTTATACGATTGATTTTGATGATTTAGAGGAGCAGTTGAAGCAGGCATCAATGTTATTGTTTTGTTCACCACACAACCCTGTAGGACGTGTATGGAGTGATGCTGAACTCATCACGATATCCAACTTATGTACTAAGTATAATGTGCGTATTGTCTCAGATGAGATACACTCTGATATTGTATTATCGGGTCATTACCATCATGTATTCTCTAAGATTCATGAAGGTGCTATTGTACTGCATTCTGCAAGTAAGACGTTTAATCTAGCAGGACTTCAGACTGCAGTGATCATTATGCCCAGTCTCAATGATCGTAGTATCTATAATGAATACCTAGAGTATTTGGGACTTCATACCTTAAATGCATTGGGACCTGTAGCCAGTGAATTGGCTTTTACAAAAGGCGAAGCATGGTTAAAAGAGTTTCTGGAAGTGGTTGAGAGCAATCATCACCTTCTGAAACGACGATTTGAAGAAGGTATGGAAGATGTGCTGATCAGTCCCTTAGAAGGTACCTACTTACAGTGGATTGATTTTTCTAAGATGTTTTCGAAAACGGAAGATTTTAATGAATACCTGCATGATTATGTCGGGATTGATTTTGATGAAGGCTCTAAATTTTCAGAAGAATATGCATTTTGTTTAAGAATAAATATTGCATGTTCAAAAGATGTCTTAATTGAAAGCTTGGATTGGATGATTGAAGCGTATGATCTGTGGTCTCAGGGTGAGATTGTTTGATGTTCCTATGATATAATGGGACAATAGCAATTGAATTAGAAATGATTGGAATGAGGATTTATGAAGAAAAATTTTTGGAATGATTTACCAAAACCATTTTTTGTTTTGGCACCCATGGAGGATGTAACGGATGTTGTATTTCGCCATGTGATTAAAAAGGCGGCACGACCGGATGTCTTTTTTACAGAATTTACCAACAGTGAAAGTTATGCTCATACAAAAGGGAAGGAAAGCCTTCGTGGAAGGTTAACCTTTACCCAAGATGAGGGTCCTATTGTTGCCCATATATGGGGTGATAATCCGGAGTACTTTGCAGCTATGTCAGTAGGTATGGCAGAGATGGGCTATGATGGTATTGATATTAACATGGGATGTCCTGCACCCAATGTCTTCAAACATGGACGTGGATCAGGATTGATCCTAAGACCTGAAGTTGCTGCTGAGATCATTCAAGCCAGTAAAAAAGGGGGACTTCCTGTTAGTGTGAAGACACGTTTAGGACACAATAAAGTGGACGAGTGGAAGACATGGTTAAAACATGTGTTGGAACAAGATATTGCCAACCTCTCCATTCACTTACGTACCAAAACAGAAATGAGTAAGGTGGATGCACACTGGGAGTTAATTCCAGAAATTAAGAAGCTTCGTGATGAGATAGCACCACAAACTAAATTGACCATCAATGGTGATATTCCCAATGCCCAGGTAGGTATGGAATTAGCACAGAAGTATGATATTGATGGGGTAATGATAGGGCGTGGGGTATTTCATAATCCTTATGCCTTTGAAATAGAGGCGAAAGAACACAGTCCTCAAGAACTCTTGGATTTATTTAAAGATCATCTTGATTACTATGATCAATTTGTTGAAATTGAGCCAAGTCTTGCAAAACCATTGCATCGATTCTTTAAGATCTATATTAGAGATTTTAAAGGGGCTCATGATCTACGCATTCGTTTGATGGAAACAAGGACTATACAAGACATACGTGATGTCTTAGCTACTTTTGAATTCAGTGATTCAGAAGATACAGAATAAACTTACTTTTTTTGAGAAATGAGATGGTTTTCTACTTAAAAGGGGGTATGACATATGAGACCAGCACAAAAGAGTGATATTAAAGATATTATGATGATTATTGAGGCAACACAGGCTCAGTTTAAATTAGAGGGTTTGGATCAGTGGCAAAAAGGCTATCCAAATACTGATACAATTGATCGCGATATTCAGAATGGTAATGCTTATGTATTAGAGGAAGATGGAGCTGTATTAGCTTATCTTTATTGTGCTGTGGAAAAGGATGATGCTTATGGTATGATCCGATTTGGTAAGTGGTTGAACGATGACCCTTATGCTGTTATCCATCGTCTTGTTGTAGACCCAAAACAAAGAAAACAGGGGCTTGCAGTACGTTTGATGGAAGCTGTTGAACTAATGTTACAGCAATCAAATGTTTCCAACATTCGTATTGATACCCATCCTAATAATAAAGCCATGCTTTCATTATTAGAAAAGTCTCAGTTTACATACTGTGGCCAAGTTCTGGTTGTGGATGGAATGCGTTATGCATTTCAGAAAATTATTGCCTGAGATGTCAATTT
>DEPV01000113.1:0-3736 GCA_002358955.1 Erysipelothrix sp. UBA3383
ATTATTTATTAAGTTATTCTAAAAAACTTTTTTACCCAATTTCGTTCCAGTCAAGGTTTTTCAACCTCTGTAGGTATTGATTTATTCAGCTTTTGTATTTGTTTTTAACTATTCCCACTCAATTGTTGAAGGTGGTTTTGAAGTAATGTCATAGACAATACGGTTAACACCGTTTACTTCGTTAATAATACGACGTGAAATTGTATCTAAAATATCATATGGAATGCGTGCCCAGTTAGCAGACATACCATCGACTGAGTTAACTGCACGAATTGCTAATGTATAATCATAAGTACGTTTTGAATCTTTAACACCAACTGATCGAAGTCCTGTTAAAACAGTAAAGTATTGCCATACTTCTTTATCAAGTCCTGCTTTAGCAAACTCATTTCTTAAGATGTAGTCAGAGTCTTGAACAATTGCAACTTTTTCATAATCAACTGCACCTAAAACACGGATCCCAATACCAGGACCTGGGAATGGTTGGCGCCAAACAATGCTATCAGGCATACCTAATTCTGTTCCTAATTCACGAACTTCATCTTTGAATAAGTCACGAACTGGTTCTACTAAACCAAACTCAATATCTTCTGGTAATCCACCAACGTTATGGTGTGATTTAACAACAGGGTTTAACTTCGTTCCTGATTCAATAACATCAGAATAAATTGTACCTTGTGCTAACCATTTAGCATCTTTAAGTTTACTTGTTTCATCATCGAAAACTTGAACGAATTCATTACCAATGATCTTACGTTTTTCTTCTGGATCTTCAACACCTGCTAACTTAGTAAAGAAGCGCTCATGCACATCTGCTTTAATTAGGTTGATCTTGAAGTGATCGCGGAAGACTTCAACAACTTGTTCTGGTTCATACTTACGCATTAAACCATGATCAACAAAGATACATACTAACTGATCTCCAATTGCATGGTGTAGAAGTGCTGCAACTACCGCTGAGTCAACACCACCTGATAATCCAAGAATAACTTGATCTGAACCAACTTGTTCTTGAATGATCTTTGTTTGCATCTTAATGTAGTTTTCCATGTTCCATGTATTTTCTCCATTACAGATATCATACAAGAACGTATTTAAAACAGCTTTACCTGCTTCATTATTTTTTGCTTCTGGGTGAAACTCTACACCGTATAATGATTTCTCTTCATTAACAATGATTGCAGTATCACTTAGTGCAGTACTTGCTACAGCTTTAAACCCTTCTGGAAGTGCTGTAATTTCATCTTCTACTGCAATCTCTACTGAGATTACTGAATTATTTACAAGTTTATTATCAGTATTAACTACAACATCAAAAGTACCAACTGCTGCAGCATCACGCTTAGCAACTGTACCTCCTAGTGCATCAACCATGATTTGTGTACCATAGCCTACTGTTAATACAGGTAATCCTAATTCAAACAGTTCCTTATCAACACGGTATGCATCATCTTCATACACATGTTTTGGTCCCCCTGATAGAATTAATCCAATAATTGAATCATCATTACGAATCTCATCCAGTGAAACATCATAATCTTTCATTTCTGCATAGACACCACACTCACGTACGCGACGTACAAGATTTTGTGTATCTGATGATTCAAAGTCCAATACTAAAACCTTATTTGCCATTATAGTTTGGTGCCTCCTTAATATTTTCTACATCATGAGGATGACTTTCTTTAAGTCCTGCCCCAGTAATTTTAACAAACTGTGCATTGCGGTGCATATCTTCAATCGTTGCACATCCACAATACCCCATTCCACTTCGTACTCCACCCATCATTTGGTAGATTACATCTGAAATATCTCCCTTAGCAGGAACTGTCGCTTCAATACCTTCTGGTACTAACTTCGCCAACTCTTTAACCCCACCTTGGAAGTAACGGTCTGAAGATCCTCGTTGCATAGCACTTAGTGACCCCATACCTACATATGTTTTAACTTTTTTACCATAAACTTCAATGACTTCACCCGGTGTCTCTGTAGTACCTGCTAAAAGTCCACCCAACATAACACATGAAGCTCCAGCTGCAAGTGCCTTAGCAATATCACCACTTAAAGTAATACCCCCATCAGCTACAACTCCAACATTATATTGACGTGCTACTTGATAAACATCATTAACAGCTGTCAATTGTGGAACTCCAACCCCTGCAACAACACGTGTCGTACAGATTGAACCCGGTCCAACTCCAACTTTAACAATCTTAGCCCCTGCATAAATAAGGTCTGTTGCCCCTTGTGCAGTAACCACATTACCACCCATGATATCAAGGTCTGGAAATGTCTCAGCAATTAATTTAACAGTTTCAATAACTGCAGATGAATGGCCATGCGCTGAGTCTACAGCAACTAAGTCTACACCCTTGTCCACAAGTGCACCTACTCGCTCTAATACATTTGCCCCAACACCAACAGCAGCAGCCACTAAAAGTCTCCCTTTAGCATCCACACTTGCACTATCAGCATCTACAACAACTGTATTTTTAACATTCTCAACCATCGCTGCTTGCTCCTCAACAGGCATGTTTTTATGAATGACTCCAAGTCCTCCTAATTGCGATAGTGCGATTGCCATTTTTTCCTCAGTTACAGTATCCATAGCTGCAGATACAATAGGTACCTTCAGCAAGATCTTCTCTGTCAGTTGACTTGATGTATCCACATTTGCAGGTACAACTTCCGACTTTGCAGGAACTAAAAGCAAATCATCAAATGTATAAGCTTCCTTGACTAGTTTTCCGTTCATTTCATTTCCTCCCTTTTTATTTTATTACTTATTATATCACGTTTCTCCACATTATATATGATAGAATACTTTTATGAAACAAAAAATTAAAATTGCAATATTCGACATCGATGATACATTGATTCCTCGTGGCACCCAAGACATCATCCCTTCTGCTTTAGAAAGTATAAAACAGTTACAAGCACAGGGCATTGAAGTTCTTATCGCAACCGGTCGCTCACGTTACTTCATTCAAGACCCTATCTTTACACAAGTCAATCCAAACTACATAGTGACGATTAATGGTGCTTGTGTCTTTGATCAAAAGGGAGACATCATTTACCGTGTTCCAATGGACCGCGATGAGTGTAACGCTTTATTAAATTATGCCCGCTTAAACAACTTAGGCTTTGCTACTAAGATGATTGATAAGATGGAAGTCTTCTCTGGTATGGATGAGTTCCACAGTATTTATCTTAAGGGCAGTCCTAAAGGCCACATCTTAGAAGACTACTCTTCCAAGGAATCTTTCTCTCTTGAGGATGAAATCCCAATGGGTGTCTTTATGATGGGTAATGAAGCAGTCATTGAAGCCTCTTCCCCACTTGCACCTCAAGGCCATTATGCTAAAGCATATACCGATGCCTATGATGTTTACTCCATTCATGCTGGTAAAATTAAAGGCATCGAATACGTACTGGATCGTCTTAACGCAGATTGGTCTAATGTTATCGCTTTTGGCGATGCAGCTAATGATCTTCAAATGCTAGAACATGCAGCCATAGGAGTTGCAATGGGTAACGCCCCACAATCCGTAAAGGACAAATCCGACTATACTACAAAACACATTCTTGAAGATGGCATACAACATGCTCTTAAAGAACTTCAAATAATCTAACAAAAAAGCTACTTATACAAGTAGCTTTTTTGTTAATCTGTAATAGCCCACTCTGGTAAATCACTACCTCGGCGTACTAAGATTCCTTTTTGATAATCGGTTTG
>DEPV01000113.1:3754-11533 GCA_002358955.1 Erysipelothrix sp. UBA3383
AAGCGCAAGATCTCAAGTTCTTCCTCTGGAGTACATCCCCATAAAAGTTTTACTTCAAGATCACGTTTTAAGATATCACCAACAACCATGATAGCATCTGGCGTTGATTTCTTCAGTGATCCTCTGAATACTTTTATTGAATCAGTGTCTTCTAAATACCCATAACGAACAGGATAAATCATATTCAAGTATTTAGGGTGATTACTTCCTTTTTCTTGAGAAATAATCACGTTTGTTGAAAGTACTAATGAGTCTATCTTCTGCCAAAAGTAACCGTTATTTAATAATTCCATGCATCATCATCCTAATCTAGTCTTTTGTATTATACACCCTTGTAAGATAAATGTAAACACTGAAACCACTTTCTGAAATGTGTTTACATGAAACTGTCTCATTATTAGATAAATATCTCACAACAAAGCTCAATTTGAATGACACTAATCTCGCATATGCTTCTATTACTGTATCTCAGTTTATTCTTGATCTTCCTGAATATGATCGAGTGCTTGTTGAAAAATTTGCATAACATGATCATCAGCCAGTGAATAGTAAACATTTTTACCCACTTTTTGAGTTCTTACCAAGTCCATTTTTCTCAGTGAACTGAGTTGGTGTGATATCGCCGATTGACTCATATTCACAATATCTTTCAAGTTATCAACATTCAATGTATTCTGTGATAATGCCGTTAATATTTTTAATCGGGTTGGATCTGCAAACATCTTAAAAAGCAGTGACAATTTCTCATACTCACTGGCATCTAACAATGCATGTCTTAATTCAACAATTTCTTCTTGATTGAAAAACTTCATCTCCAAACTCCTTTATTTAGTATTAATCGTATCAATGGCTTTATAGATCGCCTCACCCACTGTATTTACAAACCCACCATTTGCAAACTTCAGTAAATCAGCAACTCCATTATCCATTAAATACCCATGGTAATCTTTAAGCATCGGAACATCATTATAAGAATCTCCAACACTAAACACATCTCCTAGATAATCATAGTGATTAACAATATGTGCAATCCCTGTCGACTTAGAATTATGAACCGTTCCAATATCAACATAACTCTCATTCGCAAAACATTTTACATCAAGGTGTTCAAAATCAACATTAATTTTTTGTGCGAGTTCCAATGAGTCTTCTGAAGAATGAGTTCCAATATACATACCGCTAATTCCATTAGCAACAATACGATCAAACTCTTCACGATCACCACCTGAAATTAATTCTTCATAGATAACAGTCGTATGGTTATACCCATCATTAACACCGTAAGTACGCACTCCAAAATCATCAATGGTTTTTAAAAGTCCCATAATCGCTTCATCTTTAATTTTATGGACTTTAACTTCCTCAAGTTTATGGTTTAATACAACCCCACCATTCACTCCGATTAAAAAGTCAAATGGAATATTGTTGGATTTTACTTCATCAAGTATTGAATTAATACTTCTACCGGTAACAACGCCGAACTTATTCCCCATCGATCTAAAAGTTTCAATCGCTTTGATATCTTCTTCTCTAATCTTAAAGTCTTTAAATAAAGTCCCATCATAATCACTTGCAAATATATGTTTCATAATTATCTCCTCTTGAACCTTCTTATATAACCTACCATATTCATCCCTGCAATACACCCATCACTCACTGCCTTTGCAATTTGTTGTGGTCCTGGAGTACAATCCCCTGCTGCATAGAGTCCTGGTATCATGGTCTCTTGTTCTTGATTCACTATAATACGACCCCGTTCTACTTGAAGCCCAATCTGTGTTGCTATATCTGTGGATGAAGCACTACCCAGTGCTACAAAGATACCATCAAGACTATACATCCCTACTTCTGTCTCAAGTCCTGTAACCTTAGTATCACCATGTACTGATACTAACTTATCAGTAACAATAATACATCGCTCATCAAACTGTGCATCAATCTCCATACCATCTGTAAACACATAAACCTTATCACACAACTCCACAAGCTCACTTGCCTCATTGGCTGCATAATGAGAATGACCCAATACTGCTACTGTCTTTTGTTTATAAAAGAATGCATCACACACTGCACAATATGAAACACCCTTACCATTAAACTGTCTTAACTTACGTACTCTGGGTATGGTTCTTTGTGTCCCTGTTGCCAGTAATAAACTAATGCAGGAATATGTCTTTGTTGCAGTCTTAACAATAAAACGCTCATCCTCATACCCTACTGATATCACTTCATCAGTCAATACTTCAATTCCCATATCTTGTGCCTGTTTGATTCCTATTTCAATCAACTCAGGTCCTCCAATGGATGGATACCCATAGAAGTTATCCACAATCTGAGCCTGTTCTGAAGCTCCTAAGTCTTTACCTATAATTAAGGGTTTCACATTCGCTCGATACATATACAGCGAAGCTTGAATCCCTGCTGGTCCTTTACCAACTACCAATGCATCTATCTCGATCATATCCTACCTCAAGTCTCTTGAGTCATTATATCATAGCCCTATCAAACTATAAAATTAAAAACCCCGAATTTATTTTCGGAGTTCATGTCTCTATATACAAGTAAAAATCATAAGAATTGCCTATATGAGTGCATCAATCTTAATATTACATCAAAGATTTTAGACTCTTTAAATAACGTTCATTTTAGACCTTATTTGTTTTGTAAATATTTAGCATTTAATGCATACATATGCTATATTATCTTTAAGGAGATTACGTCTATGGAACCTACAAAAAACAAACTCGATATTAAAGTAACAATCGCTTTATCAATAACCGGTTTATCCTGGTTGGCTTTATCTGTCTTCATCTTTATCTTTTTAAAGGAACCTTTTGAATTTCTAAAATTGGTAACTTATTTATTATGGAGTGGTATCATAGGTGCCTATGCTTATTTCTTAATTCTAAGAAAACCATTCTTCTCATCAATATTCTTTATTGCAGGATACCTTCTAAGTTTCTATGCACTTTACTACAATGCAATTCATAATGCTTCCAAGGTATCATCATACTTTGTCATCTTTATCTGTATGGCAGTATTAATATCCTTTAGTGCTGTTGGATACTTACTGGACCGCAATCAGATCCAAAAGAAAAAACTCAAAGAATACAAACATTCTAAAAAGTAGAAAACGCGACCGAAGTCGCGTTTTTATTTTGCAAATACAATTTCACCTGTTTCAGGATCTAAAGATTCTAATTCCACTTGTGCATAAAGGTCATACCCTTCTTCTGAAAGTGCCTTATACCCTGGTTGGAAGTTCTTTGTAATACAAATCCCTGTTGCTACTAATGTTGAATCTACTTTCTCTAGTAAACTTTCGACATTTTTAACAACTGAACCTTGAGCTAGAAAGTCATCTAATAGAACAACTTTCTTATTTGCAAGGTATTCTTTTTTTGCGGTTAATTTATAAGCTACATCTTTGGTGTAAGAGAAGCAATCTTGTTGAACATAGATATCCCCATCCAGGTCCTTACCTTCTTTTTTAATAATGAGTAAAGGCTTGTTTGCATATAAACTTGCAAACACAGAAGGTGCAATACCAGATGTTTCAACCGTTGCAAATAGATCAAAATCATAATCCTTATAATACTCTGCAAAGTCTTGTCCCAGTGCCTGCATCAGTTGTGCATCCACATGGGCATTCAAGAACTTAGACACATCAAGAATGTCCTTAGTACGAACACTTCCTGACTCAATAATACAATCTTTTAAAGCTTTCATAAATCCTCCTACAGGGTAGCAATATATAATATCGAAATAAATGTAATAAAGTGCATGGTCTTAGGAATGTCTTTAAAGCGTCCTGCAAAGATCATACATAACTCCCATGAAACAAATCCTAATGTTAAACCAAGTGCAATTGACCCTGTTAGTGGCATCATGACAATGGTAATAAATGCTGGTATGACATCTTCAAATCCTTTATGCCATTCAATGTTGGTAATGTTTTGCATCATAAAGATCCCAATCACAACCATTGCAGGTGTTGTAACTGCTGCAGTAATCAGTGACAATGTCGGATAAATAAAGATCGACAGTAAGAACAAGAGTGCTGTAACAACAGCCATTAATCCAGTTCGTGCCCCATTGATAATACCTGATACAGATTCAATATATGTAGACAGGTTAGAAGTACCAAAGATAGCCCCTACCATAGTCCCTAAAGCATCCGCTGCATAAATACGGTGATTCTCTTCAAACTCTTCATCGGATAGATCTGGAATTTGTGATGCTGCAGCAGATAAAGTTGTTGCAGTACCAAAGAAATCCAAGAATAAGAAAGTCAATACTACTACAATCGCTTGTGGATTTAATAGTTCTGGTAAATGTTGAATGGCTACCATGAATGTATTGTCCATCATCGATGCAAATTGTGCTGTAGGCACTGTTAGTGGCCCACCAGCAGGTAATTGAGGTAATGTTGCAAGAGCATCAGCACCTATGTTAATCCACCCTTGAACCGCCCCAAAACGAATCAATAGACCCACAACTGCTGCACCAATCATTCCTAAGAAGACTGCATATTGATTCTTACGAACCAAGAAGAATGCCGCAACAATAATCCCTGCAAAAGCAACAATAACATTAGGATTATCAAACCCCCCAAAGGTTATAAACTGACTTGCATCAGCAACGATAATCCCTGAGTTTTTAAAACTCACAAATGCAATAAACAATCCCAGGCCTACCGTACCGGCTTGTTTTACAGATACTGGAATGTCTTTTATAATGGATTGTCTCAATCCTGAAAATGACAGTGCGATAAACATCAGTGAAGATACAAAGACTGCTGAAAGTGCAACTTGCCATGTCATCCCCATGCCAAGTACTACCGAAAATGCAAAGAACGCATTCATGGACATACACGGTGCAATTCCCAATGGGAATTTAGCATACAGCCCCATAATTAACATTGCAATGGCACTGGATACAATGGTTGCGATAAAGACCGCATCCTGTGGCATCCCTGCATTGCTTAATACAATAGGATTAACAAATATAACATAAGACATGGACAGAAAGGCTGTTACACCACCTGATATCTCACGCTTAAATGATGATCCTGCTTTGGTAATCCCAAAGTATTGATCGATTGCTTTTTTCATAATTTCCTCCTCTATGAAAAAGAAAAACTGCCACTTAAAAAAATGGCAGAGTGCAATGAAAAAAGCATAATCTGCCATAGGTTATCCATTTACGGTGGATAAGTAGAAACTTCTAAACCTTATTATTAGAATTATATGGAGTTTTCAGATTACATCATAACAAGCACATACTACACAGTCAAGATTTATGGCAGAAGTCTCCATATTTTATCCATCAGGCTGAGCGATGGTGAATTCTCTTTCTCGTATATGGCTTGTTTTGGAATATCGGTAATCACACCTTGAACACGCATATCAAGATATGTCTGCAGCCCATAAGTATCATTCACAGTCCAAACAAACAGACCCTTATTCCAACGGTTTAAACTACGTACTGCAGTACTTGATACTGCACTTGCTTCCAGTGAATAGAAATCCACATCCAATTTCTCAAGTCGTCCAATATTGAAACCAATGATATACCCTGCAATTACTTCAGGATGTTGCTCTTTTAAATTTAAAATTAATTTTTTATCTAAAGACTGGTAGTAAACCATATCTTCCATTTCAAGTTCTTGTACAATCTCTAATGCTTTTCGTGTTAAGAGATCAGGATCACTACCATCAGCCTTCAGCTCCACCAAAATCTTTTGATCTAAGGATTTAGCAAGACTCATGTATTCTCTAAAACTTGGTATTGTCGAAATCATTGACCCTTTAGTAATACTTAAATCCTGAATCTCATGCAGTGTAAGTTCATTCACACGCTCACTACGCTTAGCCAATCGTCTTAAGGTATAGTCATGATACACCACCAATTCATCATCTTTGGTTAACTGTATGTCCATCTCAACAAAATCAACACCGTATTCAGCAGCATATTTAAGGGCTTCTAAAGTATTCTCAATACCCCGCTTGGTATCACCACGATGGGCTACTACTAAAGTATCATTAGGAAGTGGATCACTAGCATCAACTGAATAGACCAGTGTTAATACCAACGCAAAGATACTTGTCAGTGCAATCAATCCATATCTGAGTTTAATGGATTGTTTCTTGGGTTTTTCAACAATGGCTTTATTTTGATAGGCCGTTTGATAACTCACCACTAAAACTTGATAAACAAAGATTTGTGAGAAGGCTACAATAAAGAGAATCAAGAAGAATAAAGTCGTGATTAAAATTGAATTGACCGTATGGTATGAAACCGGTAAGAAAAGGTTCAGTACAACACTTAGGACCAAGATTACAACACTTAATAAAATACTGAGGATTTCAGTAGTAAGTGCCATTCCACTAACCAGTAAAAGCGAATCCTTAATATTCTTAGAGGTCATTTCATAACTTTGAATGCACGCTTCTTTAAACGATTTCTCTTCAAGAACATAAATGATCGGTGCATACATAAGGAATAAGTTTAAGATAAACAAAGCCACCAATACAATAATATACAGTACTGTCATCCAGCGTTGCTCATACAAAGTATCAATAATAAAACGAGGTACTCGAAGTTGTGCAGCATAACTTGCACTAATACCAAGGTTCATATTGGGTAAGACTAATAACACATAAAGTATTAAGAATATGATCGATGGTTTAATCAACCTTTTCAACTTCTCCCATACAAACTTTAAACTTAAAGGTTTGGTATCAAAGGGATGATTGAAGTATAGAATTAAAAGAAACATTTCTCCCAACATCATTAAGGTAATTACCAAAAGAAGGATCAACAATAAAACCAAAGCCAAAGGATGCATTACAACTTGTAAGAAGTTATCATTGGTTAATCCTTGGATATTTGCATCCAGTAACATCAAGTTAAAAATCTGAGTCGTAACAAATTGCAACAACGCCAGTGATAAAACTTTAATAATGACCATCCCACTGGTTACTTTAATAAATCTTGATTTCATTAAGTCCAAACTGACTTTCATAGTATTTAGAAATGTTTTCATAGCTTCCCCACCTTTGCTACCATTATAAACCTTATTCACAAAACTACCTAATCAAACAAGTAAAAAGAACACCTCATTGAAAAGTGTTCTTTATAGCTACTTAAGAATTTCAAAATAATGGAGTTGATCTATACGAACTCGAAATCGTGACCCTTTCGCCTCCAGATAAAAATGTTCTTGAATGTGTTCCACAATGAGAAACACTTCCCCCTTTTTCATGAATATAAGACATTCATGACTTGCGTCTATGACTTGTGCTTTCCATCCATTTTTACAGGCAACCAATCTGTTTCCTACTTTTAATAAATCGTTCAACAAGCCTTTTCTCCTTTCTATAAAGACACAAAAACCCACTCAAAGAGTGGGTTTAAAGTTTTATTTTTTGATGTTGTAGAATGTGTTTAATCCAGCATATTTTGCTGATGATCCTAACTCATCTTCAATGCGTAGTAATTGGTTGTATTTAGCAACACGGTCAGTACGGCTCATTGAACCTGTCTTGATTTGTCCTGCGTTAAATGCAACAGCAATGTCTGCGATTGTTGTATCTTCTGTTTCCCCTGAACGGTGTGAAACTACTGAAGTAAATCCAGCACGTTTAGCCATTTCCATAGCGTCGAATGTTTCTGTTAAAGTTCCGATTTGGTTAACTTTGATTAGGATTGAGTTTGCACTTCCTTCTTCGATTCCTCGTTTTAGGATTGCTGGGTTAGTAACGAATAAGTCATCAC
>DEPV01000053.1 GCA_002358955.1 Erysipelothrix sp. UBA3383
TTCATTATCAACAGCAGACATCCCACCCCCATTATGACGCAATGCATTAGCAGCAACTAAAGCATTTTCAGGTGTGTCATATACGATGGTGAGGTTATGGGAGTCATGTGATACCGTTGAAGCAAGTGCTCCTTTTTTGGTACCAAAGTTTTTAACAATGCCAAGAGCAATGTTATCGTTATTTTCATAACGGTTTACAACAGCAACAAATTTGAAGTCGTCAGGTAGGATGAGTCGATAGTTTTCAACTTCCAATTCAAATTGTGCTAATTGAGTGAGTGATGAATGGGGTGAGTTGTATTCAATACCATGAACTTTAATCAGTCCCTTTTCAATTGGTGCTATAACTTCAAAGTCAGAGACTTTCAAGTCTTTTACAAAGACAGTATTTTTGGATTCTAATGGCAGTTTATGATCATGCATTTCAACATCCACTTGTCCATTGGATGCCACTTGTTTTCCTTCGTAGAACACTTTTAAAGGAGTGATGTTTTCTAATGTTTCTACAACTAACAAGTCAGCAATATAACCCGGTGCTACTGCTCCTAAGTTATCGATGTGAACTTCACGAGCAATGTTGTAAGATGCACTACGTATGGCATCGATAGGATGCATCCCATAACCTATTGCAGCATTAACCACTTCATTCATATGACCATTATAAAGAACATCTTCAGCTTCTTTATCATCGCTACATAAGCATAATGTATCTAGATAACGTGAGTGCTTAACAGCTTCCCATACCCCTTGAACACATTTTGAGATGGAACTCTCACGTGCATCAACATACAGCCCAGCACGCAACTTCTCAATGCCCTCTTCACCCGTACGGGATTCATGATCACTCATGGGTCCCCCACAAATATAGGCTGATAAATCACGTCCTGATACAGCAGGTGCATGGCCTTGAATGAATAATCCTTTGGCTTGTGAAGCTGTAATGATGTTCATCATGCGGTCCTCGCCATTGATAACACCCAAATAGTCCATAACCTCAGCAAGACCCATAACTCGGTCTAATGATGCTAAGGTATTGATCTCTTCAACTCCAAAATCAGCACCTGAAGTTTCAAGTCCATATACTGATGGAACACAACTTGGAATGGTGATGTAGTGGCGCATTGGTAATCCTTCTGCAGCATCATGCATATATTGTACGGCCTCAACCCCGCCAACATTTGCAGCCTCATGAGGATCTGAGATGATGGTTGTTGTACCATGCGGTAAAGCAGCCTTCGTAAAGTTGAATGGTGTTAACATTGTAGATTCAATGTGCATGTGTGCATCAATCAATCCTGGAATAACATACTTCCCTTCAACATCAATGATTTCTTTTGCTTCAATATCAAGTGATAGATCATACTCGATATGAGCAATGGCATTGCCGGAAATAAAAATATTACCCATGAGAATCTCACCGGTAAACATATTTAAAATATTCGCATTTGAAATGACTAAATCAGCTTTTTCATCCCCACGTGCGACAGCAATTAATTTTAAAGTATCAGTATACTCAATTTTCATAAAGTCCTCCTACTTATTACAAACTTTAGACCTTATATGAAATATTAAACTATGAATTTCTTGATACATCAGTAATGGCTTGATGAAAAATGTAAATCAATGATTACATACAAAACTTGATATCAATAATAAAAATCAAAAGCTTAAAACGTGTCATTCTTTAGATCTTAATTCCGATATCTCAACGTAGAATACGTCATAGTACTTAATTATGGTTAAGTGTAGAGACTTCTCACCAATTTGAGAATTATATAACGGAACTATGAGAGTATAACATAAAAATATATTCGAATCTAACCAATTGAATCAAGACCTATAATTAATATCGTTATTGGTCAAAAAGCCACTAAGTAAAGCGGTTTCTTACCATTAATTATAGTTTGTAAAGATATTATGGAGTATCACTTTACCACAGATAAAAAGAAGGCGTAATCACCTTCTTAATTCAAACTATTTTAAAATTTTATTCATTTCATCCATCATGGCAGGTCTTGCTTTATAAGTAACAGACCATTCATTATATAAGTCTTCAATAAACTTTGTTCCACTTGGATAGTTACTCAGTTCTTTTACTTGATACAGTATTTTACGATATTCTTGACGGGAACTGGGATATTCTAGTGATCGTTGAAAATCCTGGTAATAAATATTCAAAAGTTCCTTTCCATATTGATATTTTAAAAGTTCTTCATATTCTTTGACGAGATACATTGATCTAGTATTAGTAATAATACTTATCAATTGGCCATAAAGGCCTTCATAGGCATAAAGTTCAGCTTTACGATCTGAAGCATGTACCATTTTAATAACTTGAGCACGAATTTTTATCCACTCATTTTCTTCATATAATTTTTTTAACTCTTGATAATAACCCAGTACACTATAGCGGCGACCTTCTAATAACTTATATAAGATATTTTTATATTCTTCTTGCATGTCTAAACTTAGGTATAATTCCTTAAGTCTAATTCCGGCTTTTTCCGAACCTTTATTAAAATCGCTTTGTAACCAATGCAATGCTTCTTCATAATCTTGATGTTCGATGCGATTATCAATGTAAGCATCACGAATAAAGGGATATTGAATATGTTGTTTCATATATTCGACAATATCACTATCTTTGCCTTCCTGTTCCATTACTATTAATCGATAAAGGTGAAGCTGTCCAAACCTGACTTTAGGATCATAGTAGACATAATCTTGATCGACTGCCAATTGAGCATCAATAGTGTGATGTTTTCTTTCAGAGTAATTAACATTAGCAAACGATTCATAATAAAACTTTTCAAGAGTTTCTATGTAATAAGTATAATTATCACTGTTCAATAACTTATGAAGATGTTCAAATATCGACTCGTCAATTAATGGACTTACACTATAAATTTCGTGTAGATATTCAATACAAATTGACATAATGGTATTGTTATTCACCATATCTAGGCGTGTTAACATCTCTAAGTTGTACCCTAACAATGTGACTGCATCACTGTAATGCTCAGTGTTAATTAAAGGTGGTATAACAATCTTAAGATAATCTACAACAGCATCAATAGCCTCTAATCCTGAATAGTCTTCATATTCATCATATGAATAGTAATCATCATACTCATCGTAGTCACTGATAAGGCATTCATGGAATAAAATAGACAGTTTAGCTTTATGATAGTCTATGTCTATGACATCGTTTGGCTGAATCATTCCACTTACAAATCGTTGACGTAAAGTAGCGTCATGTTTGAGTGTATCTATTAGAAACAATTGGACATATTCTAGTGGTGCACTTAAAACAGACTCTGCTATATCAATAGGTTCCAGTTCATACCCTTCAAGAACAATAGGTGGTGTTAAACGCTCATGTACAAATAAAACTGCAGCCATATGTTTGCATGCTTCCCCACTTTTAGCATAAGGACAATCACAATTCATATCGACCACTTCATTATTATCAAATGTAATTTGAACATGATAATCATTAGTTCCTTTAACTTTAGCAGTAATATGTCCATGACTTTCTTCTAGATCTTCAACTAACCCTGAACTTGCATAATCAATACCGCGTGCAAAAATGTGTGATTTAAAAAGGTTTCTTAAGTCCATGGAATTACCCCCTTGAGTTATCCTTATTATATCTTATAGAACAAAAACCTACCACTCCATTTATTGAGTTGGTAGGTTTTAATTAGTCTTGATTAAATTCAATAGTGGTTGGATCGTGAGTTTCACGGTCCTCTTCTTTAGGAATGGTCATGTAATCACCATAAATACGCGTTAACATCTCATCATATTTATTAGGAATGGATACGGTGATTCCTTCAAACTGTGCTTCTTTTGCTGGAAAGTATACATCTTGATGAAAGCTTTGTTTCTTATATCCATAACGACATGGATAGTTTAGAAGGTATTCTGAATTTGGATTATCATTGTTTTTCTGCATCAGTTTTTCTTGGGTATTTTTTAAGAACTGAATTGGGAAGATCATACTTGCATACGTAATCACTTTACGTGCAGGACTTGCATTGCGTCCATTTTGATAGACATAACGATAAGCAACAAGTTTATTTAGAACCTGAATGGTATGCCCTCTAAGATTGAACATGAAGCCATCCACACGTGGTTCTTTATCAAGGATAAAGATATCAATAAAGATTCCTTTATGAAGTGTCAGATGTTCTACATGCCCTTCATTGTAAAGTGTATTGTTCAGTCTTAACTTACCAAAAGGCATATAGAAGTTGGGTTCTGTATCGTAGTCTTGCATGAAGTACTTATCTGAATACTCAGTATTGATGATCTTCTTCAATGCTTCATAGTCTTTACGAGTCATTGCAATATCAATGTCATCATCCCATGGAATGAATCCCTGATGTCGAATTGCACCAATTAGGGTTCCTGCAATGATAAAGTAATCTAGGTTTTCTCTTTTGGTAATGTTGATGATGTCTTTTAAGATTTCAACTTGAGTTGCCTTAAGCTGATCTGCATCATAATTTTCGTTGGTTTGTAACATTGTGGTACTCCTTATTTAATGATTATTCTCCAAAAGATATTTCAGAGAAACTATGTCCAGGTTTACGGTTTTCTTCACTTGGTAAAGACATATAGTCGCCATATTGTAGTGTTAATAGTTCTTTATAACGGCGTGGTGCCTTATACATCTCTCCATCGAACTCCAGTTCAACCTGATCTGTAAAGTCATCCATGGTATAAAGAGACCCTGTTATGGTTTCAAATACCCCTTCAGCATAAGATGCCATATTATCAGACTGAATACCTGTATTACTGATTGCTTCCTGGCGCTTACTTAAGTATGACATTGGAATGGGTAAGAATACAACATATAGGAACAGCTTAACAAAGATGTAAAGAATGTTACGAACCATTCTGTTTTTTTGCTTACTAACTACCGTTGATAATACCTTCACTCGTTTAATTTTAAAGATATATTCGATCTTACGTGTTTGTTCTTTAACCGTTTCAATAGAATCGGGAAGTGGATCTAGTGGAAATACATCAATAAAGATTGCCTGCTCAAAACGAGCATTCTTCCAGTGTTCTTGTATCGCTACAGTGCCACTTTTACACAAGCGTGCAAAAATATTAACAAATCTTGGTTCATCATGGTAATTCATTAAGAAGTTACC
>DEPV01000106.1:0-5761 GCA_002358955.1 Erysipelothrix sp. UBA3383
ATATACCAAGTGCTTCAAATCCACCTAGTGGTTGTACGTTCCATACACGTTGTCCATTTAAAATGGAGCGCTGTCTTCAAGAAGTACCGCAAATGATAGAAGTAAAGCAAGGTCATTCTGTAGCCTGTCATTTATATGATGGAGCGCAATGATATAGATCAAAGAGGAGGGGTTAGTTTGAAAAGTAAAAGAGTGATGAGGATAGGGTTATTAATTGCTTTGGCATTAACTATGGTGTTAGCTGCGTGTGGGGATAAAAGTAAAGAAACTGGCGGAGGTAAAGAAGGTGAGACTGATAGTGGAACAAAAGACGGCGGCACGTTAGTATTTGGGCGTGGTGGTGATTCTGTAGCGCTAGATCCTGCGATTGTAACTGATGGAGAGTCGTATAAAGTACTCGTAAATGTTACAGAAACACTAGTTGATTTTGGTAAAGATAATATGGAGTTAAATCCACTATTAGCAGAGTCTTGGGAGAAAAGTGAAGATGGATTAACATATACATTTAAGTTAAAACAAGGTGTTAAATTCCATAACGGGGAAGACTTCACAGCAGAAGATGTAGCTTATACATTACGTCGTGCAGCTGAAAACCCAAGTATCGCTCACATCATTGGTGAAGTTGACCCAGCAAAAGTTGTTGTGGTTGATGAATACACCATTGAAATTGGTACTAAAACACCTTATGGTCCATTCTTAACTCACTTAGCTCACCCAGCAACAGGAATTCTAAATGAAAAAGCTGTTACAGATGCAGGTGAAGATGTTGGTACTAAACCAGTAGGAACCGGTCCTTACCAATTTGTAAACTGGGTAGCAGACAGTGAAATTACACTGAAAGCATTCGCAGACTACCATGGTGACAAAGCTCTTACTGAAAATGTAATCTTTAAAGTTATCAAAGAAAAAGCGACTTTATTAATCGCATTAGAAAATGGTGAAGTTGATATCGCACTTGATATTTCTCCTGGTGATATTGCACAAGTTGAAGCAAACGATAAACTGAAACTATACCGTGAAGGTAACTTATCAACTGCTTATGTAGCGTTTAACGTTCAAAGTAAAACTCCAGTGAATGATCCAAAAGTACGTCAAGCAATCAGTCATGCTGTTGATGTTGATGGAATCATTAAAACAATCTATCAAGGTGTTGGTACACGTGCTGTTGGTCCAGTTAACTCATTAGTTACAGGATTCAACGAGAACTTAAAACCATACGACTATGACATGGATAAAGCAGCTGCACTTCTTGCAGAAGCAGGCTATGCAGATGGATTCTCATTCAAACTATATGTTGGTGATAACAACCCAGAACGTATCAATACAGCTCAAGTTGTTAAAGAATCACTGAAATCACTAAATATCGATGTTGAACTTGTTCAATTAGAGTGGGGTGCATTCTTGGATGCTACTTCAATTGGTGAGCCAGACATGTATGTATTAGGTTGGACAACTGTTACTACAGATGCAGACTACGGTCTGTACCCACTATTCCACTCAAGTCAATTTGGAGCAGCTGGTAACCGTTCATTCTACAAAAACGATCGCGTTGATGAACTTCTAACAGCAGCGAAAACTGAAACAGATCCTGCAGTACGTAAAACACTGTATGCTGAAGCACAAGAAATCATCAATGATGATGCACCATGGATCTTCGTTCAATCCGGTGAAGATGTGATTGCAGCATCTGCTGGTGTTGAAGGATTCAAAAATAACCCTACAGGATCATACTTCTTAAGTAAGGTTACTGTAAGCAAGTAAAGAAAAGATAAGATTGGGGTCTCTTAGGCCCCAATTTTTTTATTAAAAACGGAGGGAAACAATGTACAAATATATCATCAAACGCCTGCTTTGGGTTATTCCAATCATGCTGGGTGTATCATTCATCGTATTTACAATCATGCACTTGTCACCAGGTGATCCAGCGATGCTGATTCTTGGAGAATCTGCAACACCTGAAGCACTGGCTGCACTAAGATCTCAAATGGGGGTTGATCGACCATTCATCGTTCAATACTTTAGTTATCTCTATAACATCATCTTTAAATTTGATTTTGGACGTTCTTATGTATCCAACCGTCAAGTTTTGGGTGAAATCATGATCCGTATTCCAAATACTGTAAAACTTGCGAGTTTAAGTATTGTGGTTGCAGCAGGTGTAGGGATTCCACTGGGTGTTGTAGCTTCTAAAAAACCACACTCCATTGTGGATAACATCGTGATGTCAATCAGTTTAATTGGAGTTTCTATGCCAACATTTTGGCAAGGGCTACTTTTAATCATTCTATTCTCACTGACTTTAGGCTGGTTTCCTGCAACAGGATTTGATTCCTGGCAGCAAACGGTATTGCCTGTAGTCACACTGGCTTCAGGATCCATTGGCTCCATTGCTCGTATTACACGATCCAGCATGCTTGATGTAGCAGGACAAGATTACATCATGACGGCTCGTGCTAAGGGTGCAAGTGAGCGCAGTGTTGTTTATAACCATACACTTCGTAATGCACTGATACCAATTGTAACGATCGTAGGACTTCAATTTGGTGCTTTATTAGGGGGTGCTGTATTGACGGAATCCATCTTCAGTATCAATGGTTTAGGAACCTTGATGGTAAATGGTATTCGACAACGTGACTTAATGATGGTACAAGGTGGTGTCTTGTTCATTGCCTTTTTATTCACCATTGTAAACTTATGTGTTGACTTGATTTATGGATTTATCGATCCACGGGTCAAGGCGCAGTATAAATAGGAGGATCAAAACGATGTTTAAGAAAAAGAAAAAGCAATTTGATAGTGTACCAGAGGGGTCACTGCAAGATATTGCTCAAGCGTTATTTCGAGATAAACGTGCTTTAGTTGGTCTTATATTTATTATTGTATTGGTTCTGGTAGCACTTTTTGCAGACTTCTTAGCACCTTATCCAATGACTCAACAAGACTTAAGTCAAGCACTTCAAAAACCAAGCATGACTCATTTCTTTGGAACGGATGAATTGGGACGTGATGTCTTCAGTCGTATTCTATTTGGAACACGCATCTCATTAACCATTGGTGTTAGTGCAGTTGCGATTGCACTTGTACTTGGTGGTTTGATGGGACTTGTAGCTGGGTACTTTGGTGGTAAACTGGATACACTTTTAATGCGATTTACAGATGTTCTCTTATCCATTCCTTCAATTCTATTAGCAATTGCAATTGTTGCATCACTGGGGTCAAGTTTACTCAACCTTATTATTGCTATTGGAATCGGTATGATTCCAACCTATGCACGTATTACACGCTCTGCTGTCATGACCATTCGTGAGAAACAATACATTGAGGCAGCTCATGCATTAGGAGGGTCTGACCTTAAGATTATGGGGCGTCATGTATTACCGAACATTCTATCTCCCTTGATTGTTCAAGCATCCATGGGTATTGCATCAGGCATTCTATCAGCGGCAGGACTTGGATTTATTGGTCTTGGAATTGAACCTTCCATTGCTGAGTGGGGAACCATGCTTAACTATGGTCGTCAGTACATTCGTACACACTCCTACCTGACCATTTATCCAGGATTTGCAATCATGTTAACGATTTTATCATTCAACCTCTTAGGGGATGGCATACGAGATGCCCTTGATCCTAAGATGCGCGATTAAGGAGGGTATTATGACACAAAAAACACTCATCAGTATTCAACATTTACAAAAGTACTATCCGATTAAGAAAGCCAATGTGTTTCAACGTCATCAAGAGTATGTTAAAGCGAATAAAGACATATCACTTGATATTAAAGAAGGGGAAACATTAGGGATTGTTGGGGAGTCTGGATGTGGTAAATCCACATTAGGACGTACCATCATTCAACTTCAAGATCAAACGGGTGGTTCTACCATGTATTATGGGGATACCATTGAAAACTTAATGCCTGGCTATGTTCGTAAGGTGTATCAAGATTTAGCAAAGACATCGCAAACTTATGATGTGGATTTTGCACAACTTGAAAAACTGAAAGCAGATACTTCATTGGTAGGGATTGATAATTACCGATTAAGTAAGATTGCCTTTGATGAAAAATATGGTAATACCCTTCGTTTAGGTGGGGGACTACTGGTTCATGAAGATCTTAGTGTGATTACTAAGATTCTACTGAAACGTTATGAAAGTGGTTCTGATCTTGCAAGTTTAAACCGTGATATTGATTTTGAAGAAGAACGCTTTGAAATGTCACAAGGTAAAAACAAAGACGCACAATCCCGTGCTGAATCACTACGTACTAAGCGTGATGCTGTACAGAAAGACTTTGAAACAATTGAAAAAGAGTTATCGGCTGTTAAAGACAGTCTTAGAGATCATCCGAAGTTTGATTACTACGAACAATTTAGGGACCGCGGGATTGATCTTGCTTCCTTAACAAAGAAAGAAATGAACAAACTTCGTAATGATTTACAAATCATCTTCCAAGACCCTTACTCATCACTTAACCCGCGTATGACCGTTGGGGATATTATTGGTGAGGGACTGCTTAACCACGGATTGTTTGAATCCCGTAAGAGTCCGGGTTACAAAGAGTATATTGAAGGGGTTATGGAACAGTGTGGACTGAGTAAAGAGTTCATCAGCCGTTACCCACACCAATTCTCAGGGGGTCAGCGACAACGTATTGGGATTGCCCGTGCCATTGCCCTTAACCCTAAGTTTATTGTCTGTGATGAGGCTGTAAGTGCGCTTGATGTATCGATTCAATCGCAAGTTATCAACCTACTTCAAACGCTTAAAAGAGAACAAAACTTAACGTATCTCTTCATTACTCATGACCTTGGTGTTGTGCGTTATATCAGTGATCGTATAGGGGTAATGTACTTTGGTAACTTGGTAGAACTTGCTTCTGCACAGGATATCTTTAATAATCCACAACACCCATATACAAAACAACTTCTAGCTGCGATTCCAAGTCTTAACGATGATGGTTTTAAAGCACGCTTAAAAGAAGAAAATGATGATCCTCGTTTTGATTTCCAATTCAAGACTACAGGTGAAGCGGATAAAGATTGGTTTGAAGTATCAGAGGGCCACTTTGTAGCATGCCACCTGAAAGAAAGGGGTGATCTGTAATGAGTCTTTTAGAAATTAAAAACTTACATACTTACTTTGATACCCGTAAAGGTGTCGTTAAGGCTGTTAATGGTGTTTCTTTCTCAGTTGATGAGGGAAAGACACTGGGAATAGTAGGAGAATCAGGCTCTGGTAAATCACAAACTGCGATGTCCATCCTGCAATTGTTCCATGCCAACCAAAAGATTCATGAAGGATCGATTACCTTTGATGGTACAGTGATTTCAGAGCTTGAGCCCAAGCAACTGAGTGATATTCGTGGTAATGATATCTCCATGATCTTCCAAGAGCCAATGACCAGTCTTAACCCTGTATTCACGGTTGAAAAACAAATCAATGAAGTCTTGATGTTACACCAAGGTTTAACAAAAAAAGAAGCCAGTGTGAAGTCACTGGAAATGTTAAAAGCGGTTAAGATTCCCAATGCAGAACGCGTCATCAAGCAGTACCCATTCCAACTATCAGGTGGGATGAGTCAGCGTGTGATGATTGCGATGGCTCTAGCATGTAACCCACGGCTACTAATTGCTGATGAGCCTACAACAGCACTGGATGTTATCATTCAGGCGGAAATTCTTAAATTAATGAACGATTTAAAGCAAGAATTCAATACTGCAATTCTCTTTATTACCCATGATTTAGGAGTCATTCACGAGATGGC
>DEPV01000106.1:5831-8995 GCA_002358955.1 Erysipelothrix sp. UBA3383
CATCCTTATACAAAGCGCTTAATTGCAGCATTTCTACGTACGGATATCTCCAATATTGATGGGGAACGTACTGTAGAAGATGATTTATACAGTGCTGAAAGTGATGTCTTTAGTTTTGATGCTTTTCGTGATGGTGGTGTTGATAGCGATTGGCATGCGATTAGCGATAATCACTTTGTTGCAGTAACCCTAAAATAAGAGTGAATCGAGGCCTTAGGGCTTCGATTTTTCATTCTTATATATAAGGAAGCAAGTTGGGACTTAAAATGTCATCATGAATCGATTGGAGTTCACACAATTGAGAGAAATTAAATGTATTGCAGTGTGGTGGTGCTTGTGGTAAACTACTATAGTACTTATCTAGGCTTATGTCCTAGGCGGAAGGAGAATTATTTTATGAAAAAAGGAATACACCCTGAATATAACCAAACAGTTATTGTTTGTTCAGCATGTGGTACAGAAATTAACGTAGGATCAACAGTTGAAAACTTACGAGTTGATACTTGTTCAAACTGCCACCCATTCTACACAGGTAAGCAACGTTTTGCTGCAGCTGCTGGACGTATCGAGAGATTCAATAGAAGATACAACGTTAAAAATAAGGGGTAATCCCTTATTTTTTTTTGGTTTTTAATGGTAAAATAAGGACATGAGGTGAAAAGAAGACATGATGTATCATCAATATAATCCCGGATATCTGGAAGTCATTACTGGATGTATGTTTGCGGGGAAAACAGAGGAATTAATACGAAGAATTAATACATTAGAATTTGCGAAGCGCAATGTGGTTGTATTCAAACCAGCCATTGACGATCGATATAGTGAAGATTATGTGGTTTCACATGCCGGCAGTAAAATAAAAAGTCACGCCATTGTGAAGGCAGAAGAAATTTATAATTATATAAATGAAGAAACGGATGTTGTCGCCATAGACGAGGTTCAATTCTTTGATGAATCCATCATTTCAATTTGTGATGATTTGGCACTGAAAGGCATGCGCGTGATGGTTGCAGGACTTGATATGAATTTTAAGGGAGAACCCTTTGGTGTCATTCCAGTTTTATTAACCCATGCTGAATTTGTCACAAAACTCACTGCAGTATGTACAAAATGTGGCTCACCTGCCACAAGGACACAACGCCTTGTGGATGGAAACCCAGCCTCATATCATGATCCCATTATTCTTATTGGGGCCAGCGAATCATATGAAGCAAGATGCAGACACCACCATGAAGTGATTGATAAACCCCGAATTGAAAAGGAGTTGAAAAAATGTTAGAAAATACGATGAAAGAAAGACTTGAAGCCATCAGAAAAAGAGATAAAGATCTCAATGACCAAATGATGGATCAAGCAGTTTTAAGTGATCGTCGTTTGATGGCGCGTATTGGTAAAGAAAAAGCGTCTTATCAAAAAACACTTGAAGCCTATGATAAATATCTTGAAGCTGAAGATTATTATAATCAAGCCGTCGATATGTTAGAAAATGAAAGTGATGCTGAAATGATTGAAATGGCAACACTTGAAAAAGAAGAAAACGAAACCATTTTAAATGATTTAGCAGAAGAACTTAAAATCTTACTCTTACCCAAAGATCCATCTGACTCACACGATGCCATTGTGGAAATTCGTGGGGCTGCAGGGGGCGATGAAGGGAATATTTTTGCGGGTGATTTATACCGTATGTATTCTCGTTATGCAGAGAGCTTGGGATATAAGGTCTCAGTCTTAGAAGCAAGACATTCAGAAGCCGGTGGTTATTCAACCATTTCATTTGAAATTAAAGGTGAAGAGCCGTATCGTCATTTTAAATTTGAATCAGGGGCACACCGTGTACAACGTGTTCCAAAAACTGAAACAATGGGGCGTGTTCATACGTCAACTGCGACTGTTTTAGTCATGGCTGATGTTGAAGAAGATGAAATTGAAATCAACCCCAATGATCTTGTGATTGAAACACACCGTGCATCAGGTGCTGGTGGACAACACGTTAACACCACTGACTCAGCGGTACGTATTACCCATACCCCAACAGGGATTGCGGTAAGTTGTCAAGATGGTCGTTCACAACACGATAATAAAGATAAAGCCATGCGCTTAATTCGTGCACGTGTTTTTGAAGAGACAGAAAGACGTCGTAAAGAAGAACAAGACAAAGAAAGACAATCTAAAATTGGACGTGGCGATCGTTCTGAGAAAATTAGAACCTATAACTATCCACAAAACCGTGTCAGTGACCATAGAATTGGTTTAACACTCCAAAAATTAGACATTATTATGGACGGAAAGCTTGAAGAAATCGTGGAAGCTTTACTCCAACAAGAACAAAAGGAAGCCTTAGAAGCGAAATGATCGTCAAAGATATTATCAATTCAGGCACCAAAGCGTGTGAAGAAGCAGGCGTATACAGCGGCTTCGCACGTTTTCTTATGCTTGAATTACTCAGAGAAAATGATTTAGATATGTATCTCTTAATGGATGAAGACTTAGATGAAACAATCCATAAAGCATATGATGCGAAACTAGAACGTATCTTAAACGATGAACCGATGGGTTATGTATTAGGCTACCAGTGGTTTTTTGGATACAAGTTTAAAGTAAATCAAGATGTTTTAATTCCACGAGAAGAAACAGAAGAACTCATTGGTCATATTTTATCAGAAATTGATGACCATTATGAAAACCCTAAAATCGTCGATGTGGCCACAGGCAGTGGTGCCATTGGGATCACTTTAGGAAAAGAATTGGATTTAGAAATAGTCGCAACAGATATCAGTGAAAAAGCACTGATTGTAGCACAAGAAAATGCAGACAACTTAAACGTATCCGCAACCTTTTATCAAGGAGATATGCTGGAACCTTTAATTGAAAACAATCTTAAGTTTGATGTCTTGGTCTGTAATCCCCCTTATATAAAAGATACAGAACACATTCAATCTTCTGTCTTTAAGTTTGAGCCACATGTGGCTTTATTTGGTGGGGATGATGGTTTATTCTTTTATCAAAAAGTCTTAGAGAAAGCACATCTTGTCCTTAATGATGGCGGAATGATTGCCTTTGAGATTGGCTTTGATATTGGCGATAAGGTAAAAGCCTTAGCGCAAAAATATTTCCCGCATCATGATGTTTTACTGATTCAAGATATGAATGGACTTGATCGTATG
>DEPV01000013.1:0-381 GCA_002358955.1 Erysipelothrix sp. UBA3383
GTTCCAGAAATGGTTTGATCGGCATTCATATTAATGGATGCAAATGCATGGACAGCAGATAGTATTGTTCCAGCAATTGCAGCAACAAGTCCTGCTAGTAAGTATAATGTTTGTCCCGTAATTGAATCTCCAAGAATGAACATGGTTGCAATACCAAAGAATGCACCAAAGACCATGATTCCTTCAAGACCAATGTTGATGACACCACTACGCTCTGAGAATAACCCCCCAATAGCAATCATAAGTAATGGGATTGCAATGTAAAGTGTCTGTTGAAACACAAAATAAAAGTTAGCTATTGTCATTGTTGAAGTTCCCCCATTTCTTAGTTTTCTTAGCGATGAATGATTTTACAAGAATTGAAAGTGCAGAAACATAGAT
>DEPV01000013.1:423-4046 GCA_002358955.1 Erysipelothrix sp. UBA3383
ACCTGATCCACCATATGTAATATGAGAGATAAATAAAGCTGAGAAGATGGTTGCAATTGGACCACTTTGAGCAAGAAGAGCAATCGCAATACCACTAAATCCTTGTGGTAGTAATACGTTTAAGGTTGATAGATAAACACCAGCATCAGAAAGATACATCAATGCTCCACCCAAACCTGATAGTGCTCCAGCAATTGCCATAGCAGCAACGATATTACGTTTCTCACTAATACCAGCATACCCTGCAGCATTGCGGTTGAATCCTACAGATTTCATTTCATATCCAAATTTTGTTTTATTTAGTACAACATGGATGATGATTGCTACAATGATTGCAATGATAATCGCGATGTTGATGGATGAACCTACGAAGATCTTATCCAAACCAAACTTTGGTAAGAGTGCATAAATTGGTTTTAGCGTACGTGAGAATGTTTGGTCATAAGGTGTTGAACGGATTAGGAAGTTTACAAAGTACATCCCAATATAGTTCATCATAATAGAACCAATAACCTCGTTCACATTGTATTGAGCTTTTAAAAATCCTACAATTAGACCCCAAATCATACCTGCTAGCATACCTGCTAGTGATGCAATGATCCATCCGATTGATGGTGGCATCCATGCAAAGTTAACACCTACATAGATTGCAGTAAAAGCACCTACGGTAAATTGTCCGGAAGCACCAATATTGAAAAGTCCTGTTTTAAAAGCAAAACCAACTGATAACCCGGTTAGAATAAGTGGTGCAGCCTCAAAGAGCACTGTACCCAAACCACGCATATCTCTAAAACCATAGTTGATAATGTATCCAAATGCGTTCATTGCATTACTTGGAGATACCATTAAGAGAACTATTAAACCAAATATTAATCCAAATACGATTGCAAAAAGAGAAGCCATTAGACTAACAGATGAATCTTTATTTAGAAATGCTTTAAATTTATTCATTGTGAACCTCTTTTCTCTTAGCTCCTGCCATATACAATCCTAATTCCTGTTGTGTAATTTCAGATGGTTTAAACTCTCCTACTAATTCACCATGGTGCATTACTAAGATACGATCTGAAATGTTCATAATTTCAGAAAGTTCATAAGAAATCAGTAAAACAGATTTACCTGAATTACGTTGTTCAACAAGTTGTCTATGGATATAACTGATTGCACCAACATCAAGCCCACGTGTGGGTTGAACGGCCATCAGAACATCTGAATTGGTATCAATTTCTCGCGCAAGAATAACCTTTTGTTGGTTACCACCTGACATTGATCGAACAATGGTATCAGCACCTTCAGAGGAGCGAATATCAAATCGTTCAATTAAGTCTTTTGCATATTGTCTCATTTTATCAAATTTCAAGAATCCACCTTGATTGAATGGTTCTTTGAAGTATTTTTTAAGAGCCGTATTATAATACATGTTAAAGTCTAAAACTAGACCATCGCGATGACGATCTTCTGGAATATGAGCAATTCCTGCTAAGTTACGTTTACGAACGTTAAGATTGGTAATATCTTGTCCGTTTAAATGAATCGTTCCTTCTGAATTTTTTTGAAGACCTGCAATAACATAAGCAAGCTCGTGTTGTCCATTTCCTTCAATACCTGCAATACTAACGATTTCGTTACGGTGCATTTTGAAAGAAACATTCTTTAAAGCGTCGTATGTATGTTCAAGTGAAGGTACAGTAATACCATTTAATTCAAGAACCACATCGCCTGCATCAAGATCATCTTTTTCAATATTAAGATCAATCTTACGACCTACCATCATTTCACTCATATCATCTACAGATAAGTCAGAAACAGCTTCAGTACCAATGTATTTACCTTTACGTAAAACACTCACACGGTCTGCAACCTTCTTAATCTCATCCAGTTTGTGAGTGATGAAAATAATGGACTTCCCTTCTTTCTGAAGACCCAACATAATTTCTAACAACTCATCGATTTGCTGGGGTGTTAAAACTGCCGTTGGCTCATCAAAAATCATAACATCAGATCCACGATACAACAGTTTTAAAATCTCAACACGTTGTTGCATTCCAACTGAAATATCATCAATCACAGCATTAGGATCAACTTGTAGATTATAGCGCTCTGACAATTCTTTAATCTTTTTAGCAGCAGTGCTAACATCGATAACACCCTGCTTACTTTCTTCAATACCTAGAATGATATTTTCCGTAACGGTAAAGTTTCCTACCAATTTAAAGTGTTGGTGCACCATTCCAATTTTATGTTCTGCGGCATCGTTGGGATTATTAATCTCAACCTCTTTACCATTAACTAAAATCTCACCACTATCCTGCTGATACATTCCAAATAAAATAGACATAAGTGTGGACTTTCCTGCACCGTTTTCTCCAAGCAATGCATGAATTTCGCCCTTTTTCAATTTTAATGTACAGTTATCATTCGCAATGATCCCTGGAAAGGTTTTAGTAATATGATTCATTTCAATTATATAACTCATATTCATCTCCTTTAATTAAAATAGGACCTATTCCATTTTTATGAATAGGTCCTTTGGTATTCGTTTTGTAGTGTTTATTAGTTAGCTACAATTGTAACGTTTGATAGTTCAAATGATGGGTTTGTACCTTCATGACTTGTAGGAATTTCTGATGTCATTCCGTCTTTGTCAGCTTTTAAGTCTGCATAAATTGCATCGTATTGTGCTTTATCAAATGTTTTGAATCGTGAGAAGTCTGTTGCTAAACCAACTGCATCTTTCTCAATGTTATATACTAATGATTGTCCACCTGGGAAGTTTCCGTCAAAGTGTCCTTTTAATGCATCGTATACTGATCCTTGTAATTGTTTGATTGCTGAAGCAACAACTGAATCACTTTGATCACTTTGGTCTGAGTCAACTCCGAATGTAATTTTACCTTCTTGTTGATCTGCAGCTGCAAATACTGAACCACCAGCTCCACCTGCTGCAACAAAGATTGCTTCAGTTCCACCTGAGTACCATCCAGCTGCTAATTGTTGAACATCTTGTGATGGGTTGAATGTCATTGCATAGTTCCAACGAACTTCAACATCCACACCTAATTCTTTAGCTGCTGCGTTTGCACCATATAGGTATCCAAGTCCAAATTTAGTTACTGCTGGTACCGGAATACCACCAATGAATCCTAATTTTGTGTTTCCATCTTTAACTGCTGCATATCCAGCTAAGAAACCTGCTTGTTGCTCTTCATAAAGTAATGAAACAGTGTTATCTCCTACAATAGGGTCTGAATCATTATTTTCTTGAGGCACACTATCCACAAAAATGAAGTGAACTTCTGGGAAATCCTTTTGTGCTCTGAAGATTGCGTTGTTAAATAAGTGACCTGGAGTTACTAAAACTTTAGCATCCATTTCGTCAATAGCTTTAACGATTGTGTTATAGTACTCATTATCGCTTTCGCTTAATGGTCGTACATATTTAGCAGTTACATCAGTATTTTCTGTAACATACTTTTGAACACCCTCCCATGACCCTTGGTTAAATGATCGATCATCAATTGTACCTGAGTCAGTTATTAAAACGATATCAGCTTTTCCTGAGTCCTTAGGACCTGAAGAACATGCTGTCAATCCAAAAACTAGTATTAAAGCGAATAAACTTA
>DEPV01000102.1 GCA_002358955.1 Erysipelothrix sp. UBA3383
GGTGTAGGCAGCCATCATAATAGCAATTCCTGACAATCCAATACTTCCCCCTTGAGGCATTGGCAACAGTGGAACCACCGTTGAGAAATACTCCAATACAACATACATAGCGCTAAACATCGCTATTAAAACCAGATCTCTTGTTTTCATAAAAAAACACCTCCATATAATGTGAGGCGCAAGGAAAAATAGTTTAAAAGTAAACTCCCTACGCTAGCACGAACTNNGAACTAGATCAGGTGAGAAGGGTATGCTCTCAGCTAATATAAATATTAGCACCCCTGTTCACAAGACCTATGATATCAAAGCGAGGCGTGGGTGTAAAGGGTATCAGTCTTTATTCTTAGTCTTATCAAAAGAGTCTTTTCACGAACTTCACTGTTTTGTATAAAAAAACTCTAAGTGCATCCTTAGAGTCTGAATATTATTTAATAGAGTTCATCCATCAAGCGTAAAGCATCAATGACTTCTTGATAAGCATAGGCATAGATCTTGGTTCCCTGATATTCAAATTCATGAACAAGCCCACTTTCAATCAGTTTTTCTTTTAAGATCTGATCATCACAATCATAATCCAGAAATTCAACAACGCGACCTTGAACTTGTGCTGTATTCTTTTGAATGATGGCATCTTTTCGTTTTGCAAAGACATGACGCAGCTCTGGAACGGATTCAAGAACCCCCAAATGCAAAATGATAGCATCCATATCGTATAAATCATTATAGATGGATACAGGACCATAAGGATAGTCTAAGTCCAAACTGCGAGCAAGATAATTAGCATACTTCCCTTTAAAGCCTAAAAGGTGTGATGGATGGGCTGCAAATTTAGAACGGGCATCCAGTGTTAATAATTGCAGTTGTACACCTGACCCCAATACCATGCGCTCTTGTGTACTAAGACTTTTTAAAAATGGATGACTTGCAACATGCTCATTCAAGCTCACATCTCCAAAAATTCCCAAAGTCCCAGGATTCATTAAGGCACTGAGTTCTTGATACAACACAAAGCCACTCAGATGATTCATCCCTGGATACTCATGGATCAAAAGTACACCTTCACCATCCACCTTAAACTGAGTCATTAAATTATTCTTTAATTGTATAAGTGAATCCATCATGTTTAACCGTGTGCTAACTTACTTGCAGAAGCTGCAGCAATCGCACCAACAATATCATCCAGGAAAGTATTGCACTGACCCCCTTCATGGGAGTTTAAACGTGCAATGATACCTGGTTTAACACGGTCAATATGACCAAAGTTAGTCAGTGCTATCGATCCATATAAGTTACAAATCCCATAAGCAAGCACTTCATCAATACCATAAAGACCCTCATCCTTAGCGATGATATCATGTAAGATCGCATCACCAAATTGATTCTTCTCTGTTTTCTTATCAATCTCTATACCTGTTAAGATGGCATGTTGAACTTCACGCTTATTAATAACAGAGACAATGTTCGTACGAATCTTTGCTTCATCGATGTCTTCAATGAAATCTTTCTGCAAGAAAACAACACAATCGACAATATCTTGAATCGTGACACCACGTTCTTCTAATAAATCGACACATTTTTGATACATGAGCATTCCCTCCTTAGGTTATTCAACCTTTCTTACCCATCATTATACATCACAGACAGCTATATTGTTAGTCTATAAAATTAGAAGCACAGATTAGAAGCTTATGGTTTATAATAGAGTGTATTGATAAAGGGAGGTCACATATGACATATCAAGAATTGATGACACGTCTTAATACGTATCAATTAGCATTAACCACCATGGGTTTTGATGCCCGTACGATTGCTCCTAAAGATGGATCAGATTACCGTAATGTTGCGATTTCACAATTATCCGGTGAATACTTTGCACTGATTACATCCAAAGAGGCGATTGCTACTTTAGAAGCAGCTGTAAATGATGAGGATATCATTATTGCAGAAAGTGCAAAATCAATGCTAAAGCAATTGAAGAAAGACATTAACATACCTCACGATGCTTATGTTGCATTCAGTAAGTTAACACAAGAATCACAACAATCCTGGGAAAAAGCGAAACAAGAACAGGATTACAGCATCTTTGAAGATGACTTGATTAAAGTGATCGAAACACAAAAAGAATTCCTAGCACTTCGTAATGATGGCTTAGCACTGTATGAATCAGCACTTGATGATTTTGAAGAAGGACTACGCATTGAACATCTTGAATCATTCTTTAAAAGCATCAATGAGAACATTACACCATTCATTGATAAAGTCATTGCAGCACAAGGTGAACGTCCAGCATTCTTAAGTGCTTATGTTTCTACAGAAGATCAAATCAAACTTTCAGAAGCATTGATGAAACACTTAACCTACGATAAGAGCTTTGGACTATTAGCATTTACAGAGCATCCGTTCTCAAGTACGTTCTCAATCAATGACTCACGCATTACTTCTCACATTCACGAAGATGACTTTACACAAAACATCTTCTCAATCATTCATGAGATTGGTCACTCCATGTACAACCACCAAGTCAACCCTGCTTATGAAGGGCATGCACTTGCTAATAACATGAGTTACTCCATGCATGAATCACAATCTCGTTTGTTAGAAAACATGATTGGACGTTCCAAAGCATTCTGGACACCACTTTACCCACAATTTGTTGAGATCATTCCAGAGGTATTAGGAAATGTTTCTCTGGATGAGTACATTCGTGGAATCAACTACGTTAAGAAAGACTTCATCCGTATTGAAGCCGATGAACTAACATACCCACTGCACATCTCAGTACGTTATGAAGTTGAAAAAGCAATCTTTGCTGATGGCGTTGAATTAGACAATCTAAATACACGTTACGCACAAAGCATGAAAGATATCTTAGGACTTGAAATCAGTAATGATGCTCAAGGAATCCTACAAGACATTCACTGGTCAGGAGCATCTTTTGGTTATTTCCCTACCTATGCTCTAGGAAGTGCTTATGCCGCACAATTCATGTCTAAAATGGAAAAAGACATTGATGTTAACGGATTACTGGAACAAGGTGACCTTGCTTCAATCTTTGTTTGGCTCAAAGAAAACATCCACCAATACAGTGGTTTATACCCTACTCAAACCATGATTAAACGTGTCAGTGGTGAAACCTTTAAGCCAGAGTACTATGTGAATTATTTAATATCCAAATACTCACAACTTCTAGGCATCCCATTAGACTAATACCTATCTCTTTAGTAGACTAAGGGTATCAAGGAGGAGTTATATTTATGACTTATACATTACCAGCATTACCATATGCATACGATGCATTGGAACCACAAATTGACAAAGCAACAATGGAGATTCACCATACAAAACACCACCAGGCATACATTACAAACTTAAATGGTGCACTGGACAAACACCCAGAGTTAAAAGACAAAGATCTTAATGCTCTACTTGCAGATATCGACGCACTACCAGCTGACATTAAAACTGCAGTACAAAACAACGGTGGAGGACATGCAAACCACACACTATTCTGGGAAACATTAGCACCAGCTACAGGACAAACACCAGGAACAGACTTAGCAGCAGCAATCAATGATGCATTTGGTTCACTGGATGAATTAAAAGCACAACTTGATACAGCAGCTAAAACTCGTTTTGGATCAGGATGGGCATGGTTAGTAGTTGATGCAGATAAATCACTAAAAGTATTATCTACAGCAAACCAAGACTCACCACTTATGAATGGTCAAACACCATTACTAGGAATTGACGTTTGGGAACATGCTTACTACCTAAACTATCAAAACCGTCGTCCAGATTACATTCAAGCATGGTTTGAAGTAATCAACTGGGCAAAAGTTGATGAACTATACGCTTCAGCTAAATAATTAATACAAAGTACATTTCTTAGGAGATGTACTTTTTTTGTACCTATTTGTTAAAATATTAGAGCAACTATTGTAATTCATAACTCAATATCGTATGATGATATCGTAAGGCGATATCAGGAGGTGGATACTATCGAAACACCATTAACAGAATCTACATTTTATGTCTTAATGGCTCTTTATGTTAAAGATACCTTTGGGACTGAAATTGTAGAATTTATTAAAGTACAGAGTCAAAGTCGAATCAAGATGGGACCTGGAACTTTATATTCCATACTTGCTAAGTTTGAAAAAGATAAGTGGATCAAGGAAATTGCAATTGAGGGTCGAAAAAGGACATATTCAATCACAGAATTAGGCATCACCAAATATGAAATTGAACTTAAGCGTTTGGAAGAACTTATTAAAGTCGCACAAAGTGCAAAGGAGCAACATCATGAAATTTAAACTTATTATCATCTACCCAGAAGACAAGTTAAAACTGCAACGTTTCCTGAATGAACAGTCTGCCAATGGGTGGCATGCAAAGAAAATAGGCATCTTTGGAATTCATATGACTTATGATGAAAGTATTCAATACACATATGAAGTCCTATTTTCTTCTTCAGTCATCACTGCAAACAATGGACCCGCTGACTATAAAAGACATGAAGATTTATTTGCTGAATTTAATTATGAATCAATTCCCGCAACCAGGGATTTTATGATTTATCGTACTGTAGATGATTCTGAAGTCTTCACTGATTCAGAATTGAGACAGGAAGATGATAAAATCGCATATAAGAAAATACTTCTTGGGACATTAGCAATCCCCTTCATAGTAATGATGAATTTATTCAGTGTGAGTCAATCTCCAATGATCTACAATTTAACAAGTCCCTTGATGATACCTTCAATTGCAACCCAAGTAACCCTCATAATATTTTGGTTAATCAGAATTAAAAATATCCTCAAAATGAAAAAGGGTCAGATGAATGATGACCTCAATTCAAGATGGAGTTTCAATCATCACGATCCATTTACTTTAGCATTTGGGTTCATCTTTATAATTTTTCTACTCACCCTTTTACCCCAATTCTCACCTACCATGTTTATCTTTCTGATGATTGCAGTTGTATTGTTTATCATTGATAATTTAAACATCGCAAAGGTTAGAAAATACTTACTGATGGTCCTTGTTGTGATTCTAGGAGTTAATATTTTGGTACGTGCTACACTATCAGAAGTTCACAATTCCACTAACAATATAGATACTTCTAACATTATTATTAATAATAGTTCCTTTATTGCAAGTCTTCAAATGATCTATAATGATGACAATCTAATTGATATTGTAGAATCAAAGATATCATTTTTCGATGAATTTGTTATTAAGAGCCTTCTAAAAGAGCAAAACATCAGTGTTGATGTTCCCTTAGAGCAATTAACTGAAGTTATTGATGATTATGGTATGAGAAAATTTGTATACCGAGACAAATCTAAAATTGTCGTTTCTGATGAGGCACTACCGGAATCATTCTATTTGGAATTTAATCAACAATAAAATTAGTAGTTAAATCAATAATTGAAAAAAATAGGCTGTCTCATTTGAGACAGCCTATTTAAAGTATACGCCGCAATTATCGCAACGTTCAATTTTCAATATATTGTAGATACGCTGTCCACATTTAGGACAACGCAACTTATATCGCCAGTAAAGAAATATAAAGAATGTCAATACTACAGTAATGTAAAGAACCATATCAACATAATGCAATGCAAACAGCATCACAAGACCACTGATGATCATCAATACAAGATCAACTACAATTAGCTTGAATAAGAATTGCACTCTTTTTTCAATCTGATTATCGATCATAAATCATTTGCTCATAAACTAGCATGTCATATCCTAGACGCTCATACAGTTTCTTCGCATTAGGATTCTCAAGTGAGACTTCCAAACGGAATCGTTTGACCTCTGGGAACATATCATGAATCATAGAAAAAGTTTTAGAACCATAGCCTTTTCCTTGATGCCCTTCCTCAATGGTTAACTCTTCAATCCATAAAGCAGGAGCCCCGACTTCAGTTGAAAACATTTTTGAACATAGAACATAACCAATTTGCTTGTTATCAGCTTCAAGAAAAAAACCAAACGCATCATCATGACTTAAGATATGATCATAGTTACGATTGAACAAAGCCATGTCCGGTTCACCTAAAACTGCTGGTGAATTATAGAAATTATGAGCCAGTGATAAATACTTATCACGAGATTCTTCTTGAAATGGAATTAATTTCATTGTTAAACCTACTTACTTTCTAAATTGATATCCGATGATTGCTGCTGCAATGGCAACATTCAAGGATTCAAAATTTGAAGTTTCAATAATGATGTGCTCAGACACCTTATCTAATACTTTCTGTGAAACACCGGCACCTTCAGAACCCATAATAAATCCTAAAGATTCACCTTGAACACTGCTTAATGGTTTGGATGTGTCACTCAGTGCTGTTGCAAATAATACAACACCTTGATCTTGAAGAAAATCAATCGCTTCAAGAATATCCATACGGATGCATGGAATATGAAACAGTGCACCTTGTGTTGAACGAATCACTTTATCATTATAAAGATCAACACTATCGTTACTCATGATGACTGCATCAAACCCAAAACTATGAGCGGTACGAATGATTGTTCCTAAGTTACCGGGATCTGATACACCATCACACAATAAGAATCGGGTTCCTTCTGGTATGGTTTGCTGTGGTATTTCTACCTTTGCAAACACCGAAGATCCAGACTTCGTCTGTGATAAGCGATCTGCAATTGCTTCTGTAATTTCAATATCAAAACTTGAATCAAGACCTAGTGTCTCATACTTCAAGTTAGAATTTTGAAGTTCTTGAATTAAATGATCACCCTCAAGCAAGAAAGTACCGCTTTGATCGCGGTATTTCTTTTGCTTCAGTTTAATAAGACCCTTGATAGTGTCATTATTTACGGATGTGATTTTCACTATGCTTCAAGTACTGAGTGACAACGATCACACAGCCCTTTCTCATCAACTGAGTCTACAATGTTCCAGCAACGTGGACATGTTTCTCCAGTAACAGCTTCTACACCAATTTGAACATCGAAATGAACATCTTGTGCTTCTTCTGTAAATGATAGTTTAGAAACGATGAACCATTGTGCTAAATGATCACCTAGTACTGATGTTAATAAGTTTTGTGTTTCTTCACCAACATTCAGTAATACATGTGCTTCTAGTGATTTACCAATCACTTTTTCAGCACGGCTTACTTCAAGTGCTTTAAACACAGCTTCACGTAATGTGAACAGTGCTTCCATTTGTTCTACTTCTGCATCATTCAATACTAGTTCTGTAAGATCTGAGAACTTACTTAAGTGTACGGATTCTAATTCAGGCATGAAAATTTGTGTCAATTCTTCCATTGTATGTGGAATGATTGGAGCCATTAATCGTGAGTAGATTGTTAGTGCATGGTATAGAACCGTTTGGATTTCACGACGTTTAGGATCATTACTGCTTTCGATATACAGAATATCTTTAGTATAGTCTAAGTAGTATGAAGACATCATGTTTGTAAGTGATGTTAATACAGCTGTCGTAACATCTTTATATTCAAAGCGTGAGTAAGCATCCAGTGATAGATTGTTTACCTTGATTGCTTCATTTAATACATAACGGTTTAATACTGACATATCTTCAATTGCTACAGAATCTGTTTCAAAGTTGAAGTCTGCTAAGTTACCGTGCATAAAGCGCATTGTGTTACGGATCTTACGGTATGATTCTGAAACTTGTTTTAAGAGGTCTTGAGATAAGCTCATGTCTGCATGGTAATCTACTGATGTAACCCATAGACGTAAGATATCAGTTCCTAATGTTTTTGAGATTTCTTGAGGACTTAAAGCATTTCCTGCTGATTTACTCATTTTCTCCCCGTTGTCTTGCATTAAGAAACCATGAGCCAATACATTTTTGTAAGGTGCGATTCCATAAAGTGCTACAGAGATAATTAATGATGAGTTAAACCATCCACGGAATTGGTCACTACCTTCTGAATAAACATCAACTGGTAGTGGAACTTCATCGTGGTTTAGTGCTGCTGTATGACTTGATCCTGAATCAAACCAAACATCCATAATGTCGGT
>DEPV01000134.1:0-3012 GCA_002358955.1 Erysipelothrix sp. UBA3383
ACAATCCATACGATATTACAATTAACGATATAATTAAATTCATTCTTAAATGGAAGAAGGAATTTCTATACGGAACACTGGCTATCTTTATGATCCTGAGTGTTGTTGGTGTGAGTAAAATTATTCTGACAGGCACTAAAGATAAATCAGATCTTCCACCAGTGGTTGATAATGATACTGATGATGATTCAGATCAAAAAGATGAATCTAATGCATCTAAAGATCAAGAAGAAGATAAAAAAGATGAACCTAAGCATACTGTTACCACTACTAAGGAAGTAGTTGTGGATGAGAAAATTTCTTTTAATACTATCAAAACTGCAGATACTTCAAAACCTGAAGTTGCTGGTAAAAATGGTAATAAGCGTATCACGTATTCTGTAACATATGAAGATGGCAAAGAAGTATCTAGAAAAGTAATTAAAGAAGAGATCACAGTTAAGGCTGTAGATGAAATCATTCATACAAGTAGCGGTAAACCAGATCAAACACCAACACCAAAACCAGATAATCCTTCAAAACCGCAAGAACCTATAACACCACCGGAAACTGAAACTGAAACTGAAGATAATCCAATTAATCCAGGTGATGAAAAACCAGTTAATCCAGATGATGATAACAACTCATCGGGTAGTGAGGATACAGATGATATCGGAGCTGACAATTCTGGTGAAGACAATACAGGTAATTCAGATACAAAACCTGATACAGACGATTCTGATGACAATACTGAATAAAAACAAATTAATTACTATTATAATATAATGAACCAACCGCATGGTTGGTTTTCTTTTGCTTAAAGAGATTGTTCCACGTGAAACATCTTAATTTATGTTATGATAGCATGGCATTGGAGGTATATATGATTAAATTAATTGCAACGGATATGGATGGAACATTATTGGATAATGATTCCAACTTACCAAACAAGATAGAAGAAATGTTAGATTTCTTAGAAACAAAGGAAATTCCTTTTGTGGCAGCAAGTGGAAGGTCCCTTTACTCGATTGAGGATAAGTTTGGAAGACTTGCAGAAAGAATTTGTATAGTCTCTGATAATGGAGCTTTAGTTAAGCATAAGGGTGATATTGTTTATTCATCTGTCATCCCTAAAGAAGACTGGATGGAAATAGCAGAAACATCTTTAGCACTACCTGAAACTTCAGTAGTATTAATCGCAACAGACGGTGCTTATAAAATTAACCGTCATGAAACACATACACAGGCGTTGAATGATTATTTTGGCTATGCAAAGGATATTCAATCATTAGATGAGGTTGAATCAGAAATTATTAAGGTCACTTTATTAAGTCTTAATACAACTGCAGAAAACTTTGAAACGGTTCTCTATCCTAAATATGATGACAAATACAGTTTAGTATATGGAGCTGCTATTTGGATCGACTTTATGAATAAAGAAGTTCATAAGGCTAATGGTTTAAGTAAACTATTAGAACTGTACAATGTTAGTGCAGATGAGGCTATGGCATTTGGTGATTATCATAATGATATCCAGATGTTACAACTTGTTAAACATTCTCATGCAGTAGCAAATGCACATGATGATGTAAAAGCAGTAGCAAACGAAATTGTAGAAGCAAATATTGATAATGCTGTTATCAATACAATCTATAAGAAAATTAAATAAAACCAAAATAAAAGCTGAGATCGTGATGATTTCAGCTTTTTTGTATTTAATTTTACTTCTTAACAGGTTCCATACTTGTTTTGAAACCCATATATGGACGAAGTGCCTCAGGAATTGCAACTGAACCATCTTCTTGTAGATTATTCTCTAAGAATGAGATTAGCATTCTTGGAGGTGCAACTACAGTATTGTTTAATGTATGTGCATAGACACGACCTTCTGGTGTATCAACACGAATCATTAAGCGACGTGCTTGTGCATCAGTTAAATTAGAACATGATCCAACTTCAAAGAATTTTTGTTGACGTGGACTCCATGCTTCAACATCAACGGATTTAGTTTTTAGATCAGCCAAATCTCCAGAACAACATTCTAATACGCGTACTGGGATATCCAGTGTTCTAAAGAATGCTACCGAGTGTTTATACAGTTCTTCGAAGTATTGAGCACTGTCATCTGGGTGACAGATGATAACCATCTCTTGTTTCTCGAATTGGTGAACACGGAAGACCCCACGTTCTTCAATACCATGTGCCCCTACTTCTCTGCGGAAACATGGTGATGATGATGTTAATTTATGTGGTAATGTACTTCCATCAGTAATAGTATCAATATACTTACCGATCATTGAGTGCTCTGATGTACCAATTAGGTATAAATCTTCGCCTTCAATCTTATACATCATGTTTTCCATCTCTTCAAAGCTCATAACACCTGTTACTACATGGCTTCTTACCATAAATGGTGGAATAACATAGTCATAACCACGATCAATCATGAAATCACGTGCATAAGCAGTCACAGCTGAATGAAGTCTTGCGATGTCTTTTTGTAGGTAGTAGAACCCATGTCCACTTGTTTTTCTCGCACTATCCAGATCAATACCATTGAAAGATTCCATAATATCAACATGATAGGGCACTTCAAAGTCTTTTTCTTCTGGTTCCCCTACTTTATAGAGTTCAACGTTTTCTGTATCATCTTTACCGATGGGTACATCATCCGCAATAATATTAGGAATTTGCATGACCATTTGGTTAATTTCTTCTAGAAGTGGTCCTTCTATAACTTCTAATTCTTTGAGTTCTGTCGCCATTTCTTGAACTTTAGCCTTGACAGCTTCAGCTTCTTCTCTTTTCTTTTGACCCATAAGTTGGCCGATTTCTTTTGAGAGTGCATTTCTAGATCCTCTTAATTCGTCAGCTCTTGTTTTAATTTGACGATAAGATGCATCTTTTTCAATGATTTCATCTACGATTTCAATTTTATGATCTTGAAACTTTTTCTTTAAATTCTCTTTGATGAGTTCAGGGTTGGTCCTGAATAAGTTCATATCTAACATAATTTCCTCCTAAAAATAAAAA
>DEPV01000134.1:3068-3330 GCA_002358955.1 Erysipelothrix sp. UBA3383
TGTTTCACGTGAAACATTTCTTAAACAGATAACGGTCGTTTGCCGGATATCTCAGGGGTAGAACCAATAATTACCTTGAATGTTTTTCACCAACCAACATCTCTCTAAACAAGCTTCCTTATTTTTATCCCCGTCTTAGACTTATTCATATTATAAAGATTTAAAAGACTGATGTCAATTGAGAAAAAAGGACCCAAAGTAGTTTTGAGTCCTTAAATACTGTCGTTGTAAGCGGCGTATTAAATAATTATTCTTTTCTTCT
>DEPV01000003.1:0-4791 GCA_002358955.1 Erysipelothrix sp. UBA3383
TTTTGTTTGTCCCTCATATTGTGGATCGGGATGTTTTACGGAAATAATGGCTGAGAGTCCCTCTCGAACATCATCTCCAGTAAAGTTATCTTCATCCTTCTTAAGGATCCCATTGTCTTTTGCATAGGCATTAATTACACGTGTCAGTGCTAAACGGAATCCATCTTCATGGGTCCCACCTTCCTGTGTTGAAATGTTATTACAGAAAGAGTAAATGTTAGGTACAAAACCATCATTATATTTCATGGCTACCTCAACAATAATCTCATCCTTTTCTTCCTCAACATAAACAATGCCAGGATGAATCGCTATTTTATTGCGGTTGATAAATTCAATGTATTCTTTCAGTCCATCATTATATTGGAATTCTTGAACTTGTTTATCTTCTTCCATACGTTCATCAATAAAGACAATTAAAATTCCTTTATTTAGAAATGCCATTTGTCGTAAACGATCACGTAAGGTATCATGATCAAATTNNGTTTCTTTAAAAATCAAAGGATCGGGTTTAAAGGTAACTGTGGTCCCTGTTAAATCCGTCTTCCCAATTTCTTGTAAAGGAACGGTAACATTACCACCCGTTTCAAATCGTAAGAAGTACTCAATGCCTTCTTTATAGACTTTAACCTCTAAGAACTCACTCAATGCATTAACAACCGATGCCCCAACACCATGCAGTCCACCAGACACTTTATAAGCGCCCCCACCGAATTTACCTCCGGCATGAAGTACTGTATAGATGGTCTCAGCAGTGGATACACCTGTCTTTTCATGAATTCCTACAGGAACCCCACGACCATTATCACTGACTGTAACAACATTGTCTTTTGAAACCTTAATGGTAATTTTATCGGCAAAGCCTGCCAAAGCCTCATCAATACCGTTATCAACAATTTCCCATACTAAATGGTGTAAACCACGTTGTGAGGTACTCCCAATATACATCCCGGGTCTTTTACGAACGGCTTCCAGCCCTTCCAGAACCTGAATGTCATCTGAAGTATATGAACTCTCTTGATTTGTATGACTCATAGTAGTGCCTCCTTTATGATGTTTCCATGATGAACAACAAACACTTTCCCTTGAATCGATGGATCAATAAAAGCTTGATCGGTTGTACTGATAAAAACCTGTACATCATCAGGAATGAATTGGAACAGTGTTGTTCGTTTTTGATGATCTAGTTCAGAGAACAGATCATCCAAGCACAGAATCGGGGTAACCCCTTTGTTTTCTTTAAAAAATTCAATCAATGCAAATTTATAAGCTAAAATTAATAGGCGTCGCTGACCTTGTGATGCACTGTCTTGTACTTTCTGACCATTCATCATAAAAGTATAATCATCACGATGCACTCCAACATGACTTTGCTTAAATGCTAAGTCGCGTGATCGGGTTTGTTGCATCTTAGTTTCCAGTGCACTTTGCAAGTCTTCATCCAGTGAAACCAGTGTTTGATACTCAATGCTAATGTCATGGGTATCATTGGTCAGTGCTTGGAATAAACGCTGTACCTTAGTTTCAATGGCTTGAATGAATGCATGCCTTTTTTGAATCAGTGGAATGCTAACCTCAATCAATTGTTGGTCAATAATATCAAGATATGCCAAATCAACCGATTCTGATTTCAGGGCAGCATTGCGCAAACTCATTAATTTTCTTTGCGTGTTGATCAATTGGATCGTACTGGGATCAAATTTTCCCAGCTCATAATCAATTTCTCTTCGACGCATGCGTGGTGGGTGTGAAAAGAAGTTTAAGTCATCAGGGTGAAAGACAACAACATTAACATGTCCAATTAAGTCTGAGAGCCTTTTTAAGACGGCTCCATTACGCGTAATGTACTTTCCAGTATTAGAGATCACAATCTCTGTTTCATCCTGCATATCGCTGATGGCATGAATCTTAGCAAACTCCTGATCATACTGAATCAAAAGCTTGTCATCATTCACACGGAAAGAACGGCCAAAAGACAGGTAAACCAAAGCTTCAATGATATTGGTCTTCCCCTGTCCATTGTCCCCTACAAAGACATTCATACGATCATGAAAGTCCATCCCTGCTTGGGTTATATTACGGTAATGTGAAAGATTGAGATTCTTAATCTTCATCCGCAGTCAATGTATAGTGATCCCCATTAATAATCACAACATCTCCTTGATACAATTTGCGTCCGCGACGAGATTCTTGCTCACCATTGACAAAGATTTCGAAGGTATGAATCAAATGCTTTGCTTCCCCTCCGGAATTAACGTAATTTTCCAATTTTAAAAATTGCCCCAATGTTATAAAATCGTTGTTTTTCATTATGACATCCACCTTTTACTAACTCTTATATTATAACATTTTTTAACATAAATAGCATCTTTTTGAGCATGAAAAAACACCGACAAAGCTACTGTTTATCGGTGTTTTCGTTTCTATGAACTATTCGAATGTTCTTACTGGTAATATCATTTGAACAATTGATGGATCTTCAGCATTTTCAAGGATAAATGCAGCCATTTCCCCTACAAATGAGATTTTTACAGTTTCTGATTTAAAAGATTTCAAGGCTTCGATTAAATAACGCCCTGAGAAGGAAATACGAAGTGCCCCACCTCTATAGTCAAGAGCTTGGATTTCCTCCTCTGAGGAGCCTATTTCTTGCGCTTTAGAGCTAATTATAACGTGGTCTTGAGATGCTTCAAGCTTCACAGTCCAATACCCTTCACTTTTTAGGAATGATGAGCGGTCCACAGCATTGATCATATCATGTGCATTTACTGTTAATTCAAATCCAAAATCACTTGGGATTAAACGGTTAACATCAGGGAACAATCCGTCAATTAAACGTGATTGAATTAATGTATCTCCTAAATAGAATTGAATCAGTTTATCTGAAACACCCACAAGAACATCATTGTTATCTTTAACAGATTTAACAACCTCATAAAGATTGCTTGCAGGAATTGTGATATTAAACTCAATATCATTGTTAATTTCAATTTGCTTCTTAGCCAAACGGTATGAGTCAGTTGCAACTGCTGTTAAAACACCATTTTCCGCACGGAAATTAACACCTGTAAAAACTGGACGGTTTTCACTATTAGAACATACAAAAGCCGTCTGAGAAATAATTTCAGCCAATTCAAATCCAGGAATCGAAAATTCTTCATTTGGTTTTGTAAAATCAATATTAGGGAATAAATCCGATTTGCTACCGTTGATTGTATATTCTGCATGATGACCACTAATACGTGTCATAGCACCATCAATGATTGCAATCTCAATCAGATCCCCTTCAAGTTTTCTTACCGCCTCTAAAACATATCGTGCTTCAAGAACAACAGAACCTTCTTCAATAACATCCAGTTTGTTATCTTCATCTGCAGTTAATGTTTCTTTAATCGAAATGTTTGAGTTACTTGCGATCAGTGTTAATACAGTCTCTGATAAATCAAATTTAATTCCCGATAAAATCGGTAATGGTGAGTGAATGGATGCAGCTCTACCAACGGATGATAAAATCTTATACAAAGCATTTTTCTTTATTGTAAATTTCATGATTCCTCCATGTCCCAAAACTGTTTTAATTTTTAGGTTCAATTGCTAATATTATAGCATATTTTTTGCTGTATGTCTTGTTTATTTTTGTTTCCACAGGATTCCTGGATCTTGTCCTCTCAGGCTTATTATAGAGTTTAAAAGACTTATTACTATTAGGGTATGTGGAGAAGTGGATAATGTATCAATAAGCCACTATACAAAGGCTCTAACGCTGTTTATTTGTGCTGGGAAAATGTGGGTAAGTGTGGACAAAAACAGGGATAAACAGCAACTTGTGCAAAGCGCATATTTATAAAATGATGCTTTCTAAAGTGATAAATTATGAATCCATAAAGTAACAGTATCAAAACTTAAATTTTGATCTAAAAAAAAGTAATTATCATGATTGATAATTACTTAAATTTGGCTTCTAATTCAAAGATAGCACGTCCTAATAAAGGATCTGTTTTTAGATTTTTTTCGATTTTGTCACATGCACTGATGATGGTTGAGTGATCACGTTTTCCAAAATCTTCCCCAATTTTGATGTATGGTAAATCCAAATGTTTACGGCAGAGATAAATTGCAATATGTCGAGCATTTGCGATGACTTTGGTACGTGCACGGGATGTTAGTTGTGCTTGTGTTAATCCGTAATAATCAGCAACAATGCGCTTGATTGTTTTTGTATCTAATGTATTTACTTTGGCTACTTCTGAGTTACCTTTAAGAGCTTTCATGGCAATTTCCATGTCAATTCTTTCATTTTGGGAGAATTCGATTGAGAAAAACATCAATCTGTTAAGAATTCCTTCTAACATACGTACATCATTTGAGTAATTTGAAGCAATATAGGCCAATACTTCATCATCAAAGATGGATTGGTCGATTAATCGCTGTCTGATCTTCAATTCTAAGATTGCCAGTGATGTTTCAAACTCAGGTTTATCAACCCCAACTGATAGTCCTGATGAGAATCTTGAAATTAATCGATCTTCAAGACCCTTAATTTCGGTTGGATAAGTATCCGATGTGATTACAATTTGTTTCTTATTGAAGATTAATTCATTAAAAATATGGAAAAAGATCTCATGTGATTTCTCTTTACCGGCTAAAAATTGAATATCATCAATTAATAGTACATCTAAGTTGTACATTTGTTCTTTAAAATCTTCAATGGTGCGATTACCAATCGAAGTTGCAACCTGACGTACAAAATCAGAACTCGATGTATACATAACTTTGGCATTTTCATTCTTATCT
>DEPV01000003.1:4811-6221 GCA_002358955.1 Erysipelothrix sp. UBA3383
TAAGATGAAATTACCGATCGCATTGAGTAAATGTGTCTTCCCTAGACCTGAATTACCATAAATAAATAATGGTGTATAGTATTTTCCAGGTTTAAATGCGGATGCCAGTGCAGCTGCATGGGATTCTTTATTACTGGGTCCAACAACAAAGTTGGAAAAGGTTTGGTCATTACTGATTCCATTGGATCGTACGACTTCCTTATATTGTGGTATTGGTACTGCTTTTTTCTCTTTTACTTTATAATCTGATTTAATGTGCAATTCGCATATAATATTGTCTTTCCCTAATACTGTCTTAATAATTGAATTAAAGTCATCTAAATAATCTGTAAGGATAATCTGATGCATCGTATCGGGTACCAGAATATCTGCTGTATCACCCAAATCCCCCAATTCGGTTTGTTCTATAAAAGTTGTATAGAGGTTAGCGTCCATATCATCTCTATCCTTTAAAGTTGTTTTTACCTTGGTCCAAACATCTTCCAGATAGTAATTATTACTGTTCATTTTCCGCCCTCCTGTGACTTAATAATAACAAAGATATTTTAAGGTTCAAGTGATTCCTTTTTAAGTTAAAAGTTATCCACAGCTTTAAACAGAGATAGACCTACTATTGAGTGGTTTTACTGTAGTTATCCACAATTATCCACAAAATTTCAATGGGGAGAGATTGGGGTGTGTTGAAATAAGTCTCCACACTTGTGGATAATGTGAATTCAAAAGATAAATATGATTTTAGACCCCAAGTTACAGACACTAGAAACCCACTTATTAAAGGCTATTAAGCACTTATCAACAGTTTCAACAGATGTGGATAAGTGTAATTTATTATTGTTGTTTAAACTGTGAATTGCAAAGTTCAAATAATTTTTATCAAATAATTAACAATCTTATCAACAAGAAAGTCACAAAATAATCATTGTGGACAAAAAAACATAATTTTATTGATATGATGTCAATTAATTATCAACATTAGAACTGTCCTATATATATAAGGGCTGTGATCTCAGTTGAAGAGAATTGGGTTTTTAGGAGATTCTTCTTGACTTCAGAAGTTTTATCTTATATAATTTTAAAGCATTTGACTCTTCTTGTAGAAGAATATGGAGGTGGTTTTCAATGAAGAGAACTTATCAACCGAGTAAACGTAAACACCAGAAAGTACATGGTTTTAGAGCTCGTATGAAAACTGTAGGCGGTCGCCGAGTTATCGCTCGTCGTCGTGCTAAAGGAAGAAAAGTGTTAACAGCTTAGTCACCCAATGGGTGACTTTTTTGTCATTATGAAAAAAGAATTTAGAATTAAAAGTCCGATTGAATTTCAATCTGTGATGGGTAAACGACGCTTTAAAAATAGTGCGTGCTTCACTATTTATTATCAAGCTCGAGTCCATGATCATAGTCGTTATGG
>DEPV01000003.1:6237-20920 GCA_002358955.1 Erysipelothrix sp. UBA3383
GGAATTACTGCCCCTAAGAAATTAGCCAATGCAGTACTTCGTAACAAAACAAGACGTCAAATACGTATGATGCTGATTGAAATTGATTGTTTTGACTTGGCATTTGATGCAGTTATATTGGTACGAAAAAAATATTTTGAACAAAGCTACGAACAAAATCGATATGACTTGGAAAAATTGCTAAAAAGCGTTAAAATATAAAGGATGTCTTACATAATATAAATATGTAATGTAAAGGGAGAATGTATGAAGAAGTATAAAAAGTTATTAATCCTGGGAGTATTCTTATTGGTACTTACAGGATGTACGCAATACCTAGGTCCGGATCAGAAAATTATTCCGGAAGCAGTAATTAGTTTAGACCAACCTTGGAGTCATGCATGGTCATATGAAAAGTCATGGTTTGGAGCAATCTTTGTTTGGCCATTGGCACAAGCATTAAACTTTTTTGAAATTTATATTGGCGCATTTGGTTCCATTGTATTAGTTTCTGTATTATTAAAACTTGTTACAATTCGTTCAAGTATCAAATCAACAGTTCAACAACAAAAAATGCAATTAATGGCACCTGAAACAGCTCGTATTGAAGCGAAGTATAAAGGTCGTGATGATCAACAAGCGAAAATGCAAAAAGCAACAGAATTACAAGCACTGTATAAAAAACATGATATCAATCCTTTTGGAGCAATGGGTGGTTTACTCCTTACATTCCCAATCATGATTGCAATGTACCAATCTGTAGCACGTGCTGGAAATATTGTTAACGGAACATTCATGGGAGAAGTTCTATCAGGAACTCCAAAACAAGGGTTCTTTGATGGTAATGCTGTTTATATCGGAATCTTTATTGTAATGGCGATTGCACAATTTGGATCTATGTGGATCCCGCAACACCTTGCAAAACGTAAAATGAGATTACGACCAAATGAGAAAAAACCAGAAAACCCAGGTCAATCCATGATGTATGTATCATTGATTATGATTGTTGCACTTGGTTTCACATGGCCAATTGGTATGAGTCTTTACTGGTTAGTAACATCACTTGTAACAATTGCTCAAACTGTACTTATTGATTGGAAATATTCCGAAAAATAGTTTCAAGAAACTTGAGGAGGTTAAAATGGACACAATTACCGGAAAAAACTTAGATGTCGTTTTATCACAATATGCAAAAGAACATAATGTTGATAAGGAAGCACTGATTTATCATGTGCTTGAAGAGAATTCAGGATTTTTAGGATTTGGTGCAAGTGTTACGGTCGAATTATTCGCACCTCAACACGTCACTGATTTTGTACAGACTTACCTAGATAATTTCTTTAGTAGCTTAGGAATGGAAACAAGTATTGAAATTGAATCAAAAGGTAATAACATTAATGTGAACTTGAATGCACACAATAATGCTATTATCATTGGAAAAAACGGATCGTCTTTAGAAGGCTTAAACCTTGTTCTAAGACATGCTGTGAATTCCAAGTTTAAACGTCGTTTCTATACTTTTGTAGATGTGAATAACTATAAAAAAGAACGTTATGAAAAACTCAATCGAATGGCAAAACGTATCGCAAAAACTGTGCAGAGAACTAAAGTGGATGTTGCTTTAGATCCGATGCCTAATGATGAACGTAAAACCATTCATAAAATATTACAGAACTATCCAAATGTGAAAACAAAGAGTGAAGGTTCTGGACGTAATCGTCATTTAAAAATAATTTATGTAGCAAACTAAGAGTAAGGGTAACCCCCTTATTCTTTTTTTCCTAAGGAGGTATGAAATGAAAGTTATTGTTGGACTGGGTAATCCTGGTAAAGAATATGCAAATACACGACATAATGCCGGGTTTTTAGCACTGGATTTAGTAGCGAAAGATCTTGGCGTTGATGTTAAGACCAATAAATTTAAAGCATTGATTGGAGAAGGGTTTCATCGTGGTGAAAAAGTAATCTTAGTTAAACCACAAACTTATATGAACCTATCTGGTGAGTCTTTAATTCTAATTATGAAATATTATGATGTCGATTTAGAAGATTTACTGGTGATATCGGATGATTTGGATTTAAGTCTTGGTACCAATCGCATTAAAGAAAAAGGAAGTTCTGGTGGACAACGTGGAATCCAGAATATCATTAAGCATTTAGGATCTAACAAGTTTCATCGTTTGCGTATTGGGATTGGTAAAAGTGATGTCATTCCTGTAGTGGATTATGTTTTAGGAAAAATAGATAAAGATACCAATATTGAAGGTGCAAAAGCATGTGCCTTAGATTTCATTGAAGGTGTACCAACACTGGAACTAAAAAACAGATACAACTCGAAAAACGGTAAGTAATATGTGGCTTAAAGACTATCTTAGTAAACATCCTTTAGTGGATCAATTCATCAATAACGATGCTGATATGGCGCATTTAAGCATCAATCAAGAAGCACTACTTTATATAGGGAGTGTTTTTAAGAATGGGAAAAAACTCTTAATCATTAAAGAAAATGAGAATCAAGCACAGAAACTTGTGGATGAAATACGTGCTTTATCAAGTGATTTAAGAGTTGTTTTTTATAATCAAGAAGAATCACTCCATATGGAAACCATTCAACAATCCGATTTGATGAAGGCAGATCGTCTTTTAGCACTGTATGAAATTATTAATGATAACTTTGATATTTGTGTCACCCATGCCGTAGCATCGGTCCGTAAAATTGCACAACCCAATGTCTTAAAAGATGATATTTTAAGACTACAAGTCAATCAAATTATTGATCATGATAAACTTTTAAGACAGTTGCATCAAATGGGATATTCCCGTGTTAAATATGTTGAGACACCTTTTACCTATGCAAGTCGTGGGGGGATTGTTGATATTTATACGATACAGGAAGAAAATCCGATTCGACTTGAGTTTTTTGATATTGAACTGGAGTCCATCCGAAGTTTTGATATTGCAACACAACGTAGTATTGAAAGTCTTTCAGAAGTACAGATTGCTTTTGCTAATGATATTATCATGAGTGAGTCTGCAAAAGATATCATCACAAAGAAAGTTCAAAATGAACTTCAACAATTGGAAGATGATGTATGGATTCATAATGTAGAGAATAAATTAAATATCTTAATTGATGATATGTATGATGGATCACAGTATCCACTTTTAGCGTATTGGGATGAAGGGGCAAGTATTCTGGATTACTTTGATGATGCTCTAGTTGTTTTATCACCCCTTGAAACCATTCATCGTAATATCAAAGGGAATGAGCGTGAATATCAAGGTTTTATTGAAGAACAAATACACATGAAAGAAATGATTCATACAGGTAATGCATTTGTTGACTTTAATACAGCATTACAAAATCATCCCCAAAAACACATTCATGAATTTCAAGCTGAAAAAGAACATTATGTTCCATGGCATGCTGCAGAAATTATTTCGGATGATATTGGCAGTACTTTAAGATGGTTGAAAAAAGAAGCCATTACACAAAAAGTATTGGTTGCTTTAAACAGTGAGATTATGGGTGAGTTTATCAATGCGATGATTCAAGCTGATATTAATTATCAAATTGTGGATCAAATGCCAAGTCAAAATGGCATCTATGTGATGTATTCAGACCTTCAAAAAGGATTCAGTCTGAGTGATGAGCAGTTGATTGTTTATACGGAGTTTGAACTGTATCACTATAAACGTAAAGTATCACGTTATGATAATAAGTTCTCTAAAGCAGAGACCATTCAGACCCTAACAGATCTAGAAATTGATGATTATGTAGTCCATCGACAATATGGAATTGGTCGCTATAAGGGAATTGAAACCAAAGAGATTGAAAATCATCTGAAGGACTTTATGAAGATTGAGTATCGTGATAATCATGAACTCTTCATTCCTTTAGAACAATTTTCACTTGTACGTAAGTATTTATCATCTCATGCCAGCGGGATTAAGCTTAGTAAGCTGGGAAGCAGTGCTTGGCAGAAGAATAAAGACCGTATTAAGGCAGATGTAGCCGATATTGCAGATCGCTTGGTGAATCTTTATACATCACGTTCAAATACCCAGGGATTTGCATTCAGTGCTGATACTGAGTATCAAAAAGCATTTGAAGATGAGTTTCCTTATGATCTTACACCCGATCAAACTCTGGCTGTTAAAGAAATTAAAGAAGATATGCAGTCAAGCTTACCTATGGATCGTCTGTTAATTGGAGATGTTGGTTTTGGTAAGACTGAAGTTGCCATTCGGGCTGCTTTTAAAGCCTTGATGGATGAGAAGCAAGTTGTATTCTTATGTCCTACAACCATTCTTTCAGCACAACATACCCGTACTTTAAAAGAACGCTTTAAGAATTATCCCATTACCATTGAAGTCTTAAACCGCTTCAATACCCCTAAACAAATTAAAGAGATTATTGAACGTACTAAGGCTGGTAAAGTGGATATTCTAATTGGGACCCATCGTGTTTTATCAAAAGATGTTAAATTGAAAGACTTAGGACTCTTGATTATCGATGAGGAACAACGATTTGGAGTGGAACATAAAGAACGTATTAAGGAGTTTAAGGTGTCTGTGGATGTATTAAGTTTGTCTGCAACACCAATACCAAGAACTCTACAAATGTCCCTTGTAGGCCTTCGTTCCCTCTCACAACTCAATACACCACCAAGTAACAGATTGCCAGTCATGACCTATGTGATTGAGAAACATCAGAAGACCCTATTTGATATCATCAATAAAGAGTTAGCACGTGATGGTCAGGTATTCTATCTTTATAACAATGTGCAACAACTTTATAATGTTGCAACATCCATTGAGATGCATGTTAAGGATGCGAAGGTTGCGGTGGTTCATGGTCAAATGGATCGTCTTGAGATTGAAGATGTGATGTTACGCTTTATTGCTAAAGAGATTAATACTTTAGTATGTACAACCATCATTGAAACCGGAATTGATATTCCCAATGCCAATACGATTATTGTTGATAATGCCCATCGTTTTGGATTATCACAGCTCTATCAAATTAAGGGACGTGTCGGAAGATCATCACGTCTTGCCTATGCTTACTTTGTGGTTCCTGAAAAGATGCAGTTGACTGAAGTAGCTCAAAAACGTCTGCAATCGATTAAAGAATTTACCCAATTGGGAAGTGGTTATAAGATTGCAATGCGAGATTTAACTATTCGAGGAGCTGGTGAATTACTGGGTGGTAATCAATCTGGATTCATTGATTCTGTAGGAATGGAACTCTATGTTGAACTGCTGCGTGAAGCGATTGCTCAACGTAAAGGGGAGCCTATTGCAAATCCTGAAGTTATCAGTGCCTCCCCAATCAAACTGGATGCGTATCTACCAGAGGGCTTTACCAGTGATGATGGTGAATCACTAGAACTCTATCAATTGATTGAACGTATTGATTCCTTCAATGGCCTTCTAGACTTTAACGAGATGATCTTAGACCGTTATGGTAAACTACCCTTATCAGTGAGCATGCTTCTGGAGAAAAAACGCTTGGAGTTATTCTTGGATGATGCACGCGTTTCACAATTTAAGGAAAATCCTCAAGGCATAGAACTGCGCTTTACCAAAGAATATTCAGGTAAAGTGGATGGTATGAAACTATTTGAAGTGGTTTCCAATACATCCAGTGATATTAAAATTAAATACATTGATCAAGAAATCCGTCTTACCATACCCTTTTATGATGAATGGGTGACTGATTTAATCCATATCTTACAAAACACAGACAATCATTTACTAAATTAGGAGGTTTTCAAATGAGAGTAGATAAATATTTAAAAGTTTCTAGAATTATTAAACGCCGTACCATTGCTAAAGAATTGGCTGATGATGATCGTATCTTCATCAATGATAAATTAGCAAAACCCTCTGCAGATGTAGAGGTTGGTGATATCATTGATATTAAGTTTGAACACCGTCACATTAAGATTGAAGTGAGTCATGTCTTTGATAAAATTCTTAAATCCAACCCTCCAATGTATGAGGTATTGGAAGATAAACGTGTTCAAAGACCCAAAGAAGATTAAATATCAGTAAATAAATTTTATAGTAGCAAGACTTAAGGACTGAATCATTCTTAGGTCTTGTTTTTTTTCACCATCATGACACAATCAAGAAATTGATTTTAATAATGGAAGTGTTATAATATAAATACCGCAATAAACTAACAGAGGAACTTAATATGAACAAAAAACAAAACAAAAAATCTAAATTTGGAAGGTTTATTTTCAGTATCTTGTGCCTTGCAATTATTACTGTACTTGGTACGGGTGCTGTTGTTGAAATTAAGAAATCATTTCAACTAAAAGGGGAATTGCAAACTGCAAAATCTGAACTTGATGAGCTGAATGCCAAAAAAGATACTTTAAATCTTGAAAAAGAGAAATTATCAGATCCAGCATATGTAGAAAACTATGCACGAGGAACCCATCTCTTATCAAAAGATGATGAGCAAGTGTTTGTATTACCTAAAGGTGACTAATAAAAAATGTCGTTTAAGCCAAATCATGCTTAAACGACATTTTTTTTATCACTTATATTACTCTTGATGTGTTTTTAGATAATGTTCCAATTTCATCATCAGTGCAATGGTTTTAGCATCGGTAATGCGATCATCATAGATCATTGCTTTAATATCATCAAAACTGTAGCTTACCACTTCAACATCTTCTGTTTCATCCAGATTTTGTCCAACAAATTCTAAATCGGTAGCATAGTAAAGATGAATGACTTCATCAATATAAGCACCTGCTGGATGCATGATGCCTAAAGAGACCATGGTCTTTGCCTGATATCCTGTTTCTTCTTGAAGTTCACGATGGGCTGCTAAGATTGGGTCTTCAGAAGGATCGTCAATTTTACCGGCAGGAAACTCCAGCAAATTATGATTGAGTCCAAAACGGAATTGATCCACAAGAAAATAATTAGTGCCATCAAGAGTTGCTGCTACACAAACTGCTCCAGGATGTGAGAATACTTCAATTGGAAATTGTTTATCTTCCATAATAATATCGGCTTCATGAACATCAATGATGATTCCTTTACGAACCCTTTTTTTGTTTACGATTTTCATCTTTACGAACCTCCCTTATAAATAGAAATAACATGACCATATTGGCCGTTGAAAAACCTATGGCAATAATAAACAGCCATGTATTGGCGAAAATAATAGATGCAATGATCAGTAATAATGATATAAGCAGAATGATATTATAGCGTTTGTCATTGCCCGCTTTTATAAAAGCTTGATTGATTGTTTTAAACATATGGATACCTCTAATCACTATTTTAAAGTGTTTCTGATAAATAGCAATGAACTTTATTTATATCTAGCTAAGTTTCACGGAATGAATATCCGATATAAACTTATTTTCTCTTATCCAACTCTTGCGAATCGATTCAATATTAAACATGCTATAATGTCACATATGAGGTGTTTATTATGAAATTATTTGTAACTTTAGAAGGACCTGAGGGCAGTGGGAAAACAACTGTCGCAAAGGTTGTATATGATTACTTTAAAAATAAGGGTGTGGAAGCGATGTTGACACGTGAACCTGGAGGCATCCCTATATCCGAGAAGATTCGAGATATCATTTTGGATCCTGAAAATAGTAATATGGATGATCGTACTGAAGCACTGTTATATGCAGCAAGTCGAAGACAACACTTAGCACAAAAAGTACTGCCTGCTTTAGAGCGTGGTGAACTGGTGATTTGTGATCGTTTTATTGACTCTTCACTGGCGTATCAAGGCTATGCAAGGGGTCTTGGTATTGATGAAGTACTTGAGATTAATCAATTTGCAATTGATCATCAAATGCCTGATTTAACCCTGTACCTCGATGTTCCTTTTGAAGTTGGGATGGAGCGTATTGGAGTACGTGGTTATAAAGATCGTCTTGAACTTGCGGGTGATGATTTCCATTACAAGGTATTTAAAGGGTATCAAGAAGTATGGCGTCGCTATCCAGAACGCATCGTACGCATTGATGCTACAGATACACCAGAAGCGGTAGCTAAAGCTGTAATTGCAGAAATCGAGAAACGATTGAATGCTTGATTTTAGCAATCAAATGGCCAATACCATTTTAGAAACACAACAACGACAAGGTAAGCTATCCCATGCTTATCTTTTTGTCGGCGAGCATGAACAAGATGCTTTTGCCCTCTATGCTGCTCAGGCTATCTTATGCCAAAGCCGTCGTGTAGGAGCTTGTCAGGAATGTGAAACATGCATGCGTGTGGCTAGTCATCAGCATGCAGACTTTGCCTTTATTTCAGGGAAAGAGACTTCCATTAAAAAAGAAGATATTTTAAAGCTGCAAGAACAATTTCTACAAACATCCCTAGAAAGCAGCAAACACCAAGTCTATATTATTGAAGATGTTGATAATGCATCCGTATCAGCAATGAATGCTTTACTGAAATTTCTAGAAGAACCACAATCGCAAATTACTGCCATTTTAACAACTTCAAGTGAACAACGTGTTCTTGAAACCATTCAATCTCGTTGTTTGATTATTAAATTAAAGGAAAACACCCAAGAACAATTATTTCATGACTTAGTAGAACAAGAGTATGATCTTTTTAATGCTTATTACTTATCTAAGTTATTTCCAACCCTGCAAGCCATAGAAGCAGACAAACAGTTTAATACAGTGATGGACTTTACACAGGAATTTGTGACCCATTTAAACAAACGTCAATTGAATGTAGCAGGTGTTAAATTACAAGGCATCATTTCAAGAACTAAGAAAATCGATCGTGATGGGTTTTTAATGTTCTTAGAAATTCTAGAATACAGTTATGCCTTAGACCCACTCAAACACGAATCAATTATAAAATTTACAGACAGTCCTGTTAACAAAATGGTGCTTTTAGAAATTATCATTGATATTAAAGACCGTCTTAGACCAGGTGTTAACTTAGGACTTTTAGTAGATCAGATGATTTATATGTTAAGCAAAGGAGCATTGTATGATTAAGCAAGAGAGTTTTAAAAACAATCAAAAAACATTATATATCGTAGCAACACCAATTGGTAACTTGGATGAAATGACACCACGTGCTATCGATATCTTAAGAAGTGTGGATGTTATAGCGTGTGAAGATACCCGTCATGCAGGGAAACTATTCCATCATTTTGACATTCATACAAAGACCATTGCCCATCATGCCCATAATGAAAATGAGGGCGCACAAGGTATTGTTAAGATGTTTGATACTCATGAATCCATTGCCCTTGTCAGTGATGCAGGTTATCCACTAATCTCAGATCCAGGTCAACCCTTAGTCCAACAGGTTATTGATGCAGGATACAATGTTGTTCCCATATCAGGCAGTTCTGCCTTTCTCAATGCTTTAGTAGTATCAGGTTTAGTTGCTCAACCCTTCGCATTCATGGGTTTTATGGAAGCCAAAGAATCAGCACTAAAGAAACAACTTGAGGAAAATAAGGATTTACCAATGACGACAATCTACTACTTATCAGTACATAAGTTGCAAAGAACCCTTGAAATCATATACAATGTATTGGGCAATCGGAAGATTAGCCTCTCTCGCGAACTGACAAAACGTCATGAAGAGATCATTCGTGGGAGTATAACAGAGGTTTTAGAATCACTCAATACCATCAAAGGTGAATTTGTAATTTGTATCGACAGAGACCGCACAGAAACAATACTTGATTATGATGCTCTGAATCAACAAATAAACAAGCGAATACTTCAGGGGGAATCGCCATCTCGTGCAATCTCACAGGTTGCTAAAGAGGCGGGAGTCTCAAAAAACTCAGTTTACGATTATTATCATGACAATAAATAGGAGGTTATGATGAAAATTTTTGATTATGAAGATATCCAATTAGTACCTAACAAATGTATTGTTAAGAGCCGTTCAGAATGCGATACAAGCATTCAGTTTGGAAAACTAAACTTTAAAATGCCGGTAGTACCAGCAAACATGCAAACAGTATTGGATGAAGATTTATCCGTATGGTTAGCTGAAAACGGTTATTTCTATGTGATGCACCGTTTTGATGAAGCAGGACGTATTCCATTTATAAAGATGATGCGTGAGAAGAATTTATTTGCTTCTATTTCAGTTGGAATTACAGACCGTGAATACGGATTTGTAGAGCAACTTGCAAGTGAGCAACTAAATCCAGAATACATCACAATTGATATTGCACATGGTCACTCAGACCAAGTGATTAAAATGATTAAACACATTAAAACACACTTACCAGAAACATTTGTTATTGCAGGTAACGTAGCAACTCCAGAAGCTGTACGTGAACTTGAAAATGCAGGTGCTGATGCAACGAAAGTTGGAGTAGGACCTGGTAAAGTATGTACTACAAAATTAAAAACAGGTTTTGGAACCGGTGGATGGCAGTTAGCTGCACTTCACTTATGTTCTAAAGCAGCACGTAAGCCATTGATTGCTGATGGTGGAATTCGTGACCATGGAGACATCGCTAAATCAGTACGATTTGGTGCTTCAATGGTTATGATTGGATCACTATTTGCAGGACATGATGAATCACCAGGTGATTTAATTGAAGAAGATGGCAAACTATTCAAAGAATACTTTGGATCAGCTTCAGCTTACCAAAAAGGAGAACACAAAAACGTTGAAGGAAAACGTATTGTTGTTCCACATAAAGGACCAATCAAAAATACACTGATTGAAATGCAACAAGACTTACAGTCTTCAATCTCATATGCAGGTGGACGCGATTTAGAATCCATCCGTAAAGTTGATTACGTTGTAGTAAAAAACTCAATCTTTAACGGAGACCGTTAATCTTAAAGACACACTCATCGAGTGTGTTTTTATATGAGTAAGTGATAATGATTATTAAGGAATTTATGATATAATTAATCTGGTGATAAATATGTCAGAAAAACTAACAAAACAAGGAACGGAAATCTATAAATTAATAAACGCATCTTCAGGTCATATGACTGCAGATCAAATCCATACTGAACTTAAAAATCTTGGTATCAGTATTGGAATTGCTACGGTCTATCGAAATGTGAATGCGCTGTATGAACAAAACTTAATCAATCGTGTGAAACATCCTAATTTAGGGTATATTTATGATAAAAATACCCACGATCACTATCATGTTCGTTGCATCAAATGCGACAAGATTGATGATTTGCATATGGACCGACAAGTACACTTAGAAGAACTTGCTCAAAGTGATAGTGGCTATGAGATCTTATCTCATGAAATTATTTTTGAGGGTGTGTGTCCAGACTGTCTAAAAGAAGATTAGTTAAAAGCTAACAAAAAGGAGCATATTATGGACCTAATAGTAGATATTTTAGAAAATTTTGAACTACTAAACATATTTTTCTTTGTACGCCCTGTACGAGAATGGCTTGAGAAGAAACCTTTTTTCAAAAATCGAAATAAAGTGTTCAACTCAGTAGCGGCAATCATTACTATTGCCCTGATAGTACTCTCTATTTTGGTCATCATCGGTTTTATGATTATTCACGTTTTTAATTAACGCAACATGCTTATAAATAAAGGCTGCACATGGTGCAGCCTTTTACTTTGAATTGATTTATAATTAAAGTTATTTTTCTCAGATACAAGGTTTTATAATGTACCTGGATACTCTAAATATTCAATACTAATATACTTACTAATTCTTCTGAGCATAAACCTAAAATTAGATTCTTATTTATCTGTACAAATTCAGTAGGATCATGATAGTTTCCTATGTTTAAGATCTTCTGTTTAGCATCATATTGCGAGTTACCAGGAATGGTGTAAGGATATCCTACGCCTGGTTCTGCTGCTTCTTTAAAAGTAGCCTTTACAGAACCATCTATCGAATTAAGGTTCTCAGAATTATAACAAAAAGAATCGCAGGAATTTAAATTATAATATCCAGAAAGTCCGATTATATAACCACTTTTGGTATCCACTTCCAGCGTTAAGTATTGATGTCCAATATATATGGATCTGGTATCATACATTTCATTTAATCTAAATGAATTTTCCTCATAATCATATGTAGATTTCTTATCTATATGTTTAGAGGATTCGATTGAAAAAAAATATCAGTTTGCATATAGTGACCTACTTTCTAAAAAAGTGATGATTTCTTATATCAGTAAATATGCGATTCCCATTGTAAGGGTAAGTAAGATAGCAACAATCAAAATACGGTAAAGATATTTTTGACCTTGAGTTAGTGTTTTAGATTCAATATTTGAATCTACTTTTGAAGAAAAAACATGTAAAATAAAATCTACGATATAATCCATACAATGAAGCCTCCTTGAGTCTGTGTTTCAATAATTATAGCATTATTATTATTATTATTATTATTATTACAAGGTCATTGGCTTTAGTGTCTTCACTATTTGTTGATATCGGTGATGTTTTTCATAAATTCATCAAAAGAGATTTTTCCCAGGGAGAAGTTTAAAGTTTGGATGTAGGACAACTCTTTTTTTGTGGGTTCTTGTTTGTAGAGAGCTTCAACAAGTTTATCTTCATCCTGTAGTGGCTTATATAAATGATATTGTTTGGAAAAAGACTCATAGTATCTCAAACCAAAGATTCTTAAAGATTGAGCATTGATGTGAATGCCATCAGGATTGGATTCAAGATCTTTCGCACTTACAAAATAACAGTTATCTTGTTCTTGAGTAAAGTGTTCCAGTTCTTTTTCGATCAAAGTGTACTCTGTACAACTTGCACCAAATCCCGTCTTACCTAGAAAATCAGGCAGTCCTCCAATTACAAATGGAATGTCAGGGACACTTAAATCGATTCTTAAAGAGTTTACGATTTCTAATAGTTTGTCATGATAGTCTTTATACTGACCGTTATAACTATCACTTTCACCCTGATGCCATAATATACCGATTAACTCACTGTTTTCTAATGCAAATTTTGTTTGGGATAGCGCATGACGATAAAGTGGTTTATCAATAGCCCACTCATCAAGAGAACTACCACCTTCTGCGCAGGGAATTAATCCGATCGTATCACCAGGATTATCAATACACCAAGCTTGAGCAAAGGATGCTGCTAAACTGATCCCTGAAACGGGACGATCATAATTGATGGGTTCACTCATCATTTGCCAATGACCATTTCGTAACATTTGAATTCTCTCATTATAAATGGGAGGAACTTCATCTAGAAATCCCCTTCCTGCCATATTGGACTGACCTAACATTAGTATAGATTTCATGGATAACCTGCCTCTTCTAAACACTTTATAATTTGTGTGGTTTTCTATAAATTATAAGGTGAAGACGTAAATTTCGCAACCTGTTTTACAGTATAGCTAAGTTAATGATGTATGTTTTCATAGAAAGGTGTTGTCTTGACAAAACTTTGCATATGCATGATAATTACAAGTAGAAACGTTGAAGAGGAAAGTATGTGTTTTATAGCATTCAAGAGAGGTCTTATTGGTGGAAGAGACTATGACTAGAAGCATTGAAAATGGCCTTTGAGTAGTTTAGATGAACTTCAGTAGTTTAAACCGGTTTGCCCGTTATCGCAGTGAGTAATTATACTCGTAGAGGCTGATTCTGTGAAGGATCAGTAAACTAAGGTGGTACCATGAGCAAGCTCATCCTTTTCGATGAGTTTTTTTTATGTAAAGGAGCACAACTATGAAACCAAAAAACAACTATTATTTAAGTACAGCAATTGCATATACATCTGCAAAACCACACGTTGGTAATGTATATGAAATTGTATTAAGTGATGCGATTGCACGCTTTAAAAGAGAAGAAGGATACAATGTCTACTTCCAAACAGGGACTGATGAACACGGTCAAAAGATAGAAGATAACGCGACAGAAAAAGGATTAGAACCTCAAGCATTTGTTGATGATATTGCGGGGATGATTCGTGGTATTTTTGATCAGATGAATGTATCTTATGACCGATTTGTAAGAACTACAGATGCATACCATAAAGAAGAAGTTCAAAAGATCTTTGAAAAGTTACTGAAGAAAGGTGACTTGTACAAAGGTGTTTATGAAGGATGGTACTGTGTGAGTGATGAGTCATTTTATTCAGATCTACAAGTAGAAGATGGGATTTGTCCAGATTGTGGTGCTGAATTAACACGTCAATCAGAAGAGTGCTACTTCTTTAAGTTGAGTACCTATCAAGATGCACTGATTAAGCACATCAATGATAATCCAAACTTTATTCAACCCGAATCTCGTAAGAATGAGATGTTAAAAAACTTCTTAGCAGAACCACTACCAGATTTAGCGGTCTCACGTACCAGTTTCAAATGGGGAATTCCTGTTGAATCAGATCCTGAGCATGTTATTTATGTATGGATTGATGCACTAACAAACTATATTACAGGGATTGGATATGATGCTGATGGCAATCATCAAGAATCATTCCATGAATTCTGGCCTGCAGATGTTCATATCATTGGGAAAGACATTCTAAGATTCCACACAATTTACTGGCCAATTCTATTAATGGCTTTAGATATTGAACTTCCAAAACAAGTCTTTGGACACCCATGGTTATTAACAGGGGATTCAAAAATGTCTAAGTCTAAAGGGAATGCAGTTTATGCTGATAACTTAGCAGAGGTTTTTGGAGTTGATGCACTGCGTTATATCATGCTTCATGAAATGCCTTATGAGCGTGATGGTCATTTAAC
>DEPV01000003.1:20990-30318 GCA_002358955.1 Erysipelothrix sp. UBA3383
AACAAATACTTTAACGGTACCCTAACTGTTAATAATGTTAATGAAGACATTGATACAGCACTGATTGAAGAGGCATCAAGCTTAATTGATCGTGTTACTGTAAAGATGGATACATTACATGTTGCAGATTCTATTTCAGAAATCGTATCACTGTTTAGATCTGCTAATAAGTACATTGATGAGACAACACCTTGGACATTAGCGAAAGATGAAGCATCTGCAGATCGTTTACAAACAGTACTGTACAACTTACTTGAAGTTGTTCGTATTGGTGGGATTGCACTGCGTTCATTCATTCCTGAAACATCGGATCAAATTCTTGCACAAATTAGAACAGAACATACAAGCTATGAATCTGCAAAAGAATTTGGATTGTATGAGTTAAACCACCAAGTTATTGAGAAAACAGATATCATCTTCTCAAGACTTGATAAAGAAGCGACACTAGAAATCTTAGAAGCTCAAATGACACCCGTTGTTGAAGAACCTGAAGAAGAACCTGTTGAAGAGATTACACTGGATGAATTCCAGAAAGTAGTTATGAAAACAGGAACCATCATTGAAGTTGAAAAACATAAAAAAGCAGACCGTTTATTTGTTCTTCAAGTTGATCTAGGTTCTAAAGTGGTCCAGATTGTAAGTAGTCTTGTAGGACACTTTACTAAAGAAGAACTCTTAAACCGTAAGATTGTTGTTGTAACAAACTTAAAACCACATAACTTCAGAGGCGAACTATCACACGGTATGCTACTTGCTACTGAAGATGAAAACGGCATGCACTTGGTATCAGGTGGCGATGTAGTTAATGGTACACAATTAAGCTAATTAATAAAGAAAATAAAAACTAGGATCCAAACTCTAATTTCATGAGAACTGGGTAGTCCTAGTTTTTCTTTATTCATATTATCTTTGAAAAAGGCACTTAGTGGCAGTTATCTGTGTTTTAAGGTAAGATATTAGAGAAAGAAGGTGCACTATGAAATTAGTATTAGTTAGACATGGTTACTCATTGGGTAATTTAGAGGGGACTTATAGTGGATGGACAGATGTTCCTTTAATCGAATCAGGGATTGCGGAATTAAAAGAATTACGTGAAACGTACGACTATCCTAAGACAGACCGTTATATCGCTTCTGATTTAATTCGCTGTCAAGATACATTCAAGTATCTGTTTGCTCCAGAAGAATCATTGTATGAAGTTTCTGAGCAACTTCGAGAAATCTACTTTGGAGATTATGAGAACTTATCAGGAGAAGCAATGACGCCTAATTTCTTTGAAGGGTTTCCTTTAAATGAAAGAACGGCAGAAGGTGAGACAATTTCAGAATTTACTTACCGTATCATTAATAAAATCAGCCGATCACTGACTCAGGCTAAGGAAGACGGCTTGGACAGTTTGACAGTAGTATGTCATGCCGGTGTTATTAAAGGCATTTTAATATTCTTACAACACCGTCCATTTAGAGATTTCAGATCCATTGATACACCCAATGGTTTGGGGTATGTATTGGACCTTGATGTGGATCATGATACCGGGCTTTTAAAACTGAACGATATCCAAGCAATCCAAAAGAAAAAATAATGATTAGACAAACACTTTAAACTATACCCTATGTAGTGGACACTAAAAATAGTCCCACTCGTAGGGTATTTTTTTGTATACTAAAGTAAAGGGGAATTTTATGACAAATAGTGTATTTACAAAAGAACAAGTTGAAGATTTGGAAGCAAATAAATATGTAGCCAAAGTAACAAACTCAAGTATTAAATTTACTGACGAATTTAAGCAAATATATTTAGATGAAAGAAATCAAGGGAACGATGCGATTTCGATATATACAAAATATGGTATCGATTATGAGTTACTTGGGAAACATCGAATAAAATCTAACGACAGTAGATTTTATGACCAGTCTATAAGAATGGAAAAATTTTCAAGAAAGAAAGGTTCGGGGAGACCAAGATCTAGACAATTTGAAAATGACAAAGAAGAAATTGAATATCTAAAGAATGAACTTGAGTATACAAGACAGGAAAATCTCTTTCTAAAAAAGTTAGAAGAACTCGAGAGGAGTGTGAGTCCAAAGTACCCCAACAGGAAAAATTCAAAATAATTTATTCCATCGCAAATAGAAAAGGAAGAGACCATAGGCTAAATATAAAATCGATGTGTGCCTTTGCTGGAGTATCTAGGTCTGGATACTACTCATACGTTAGTAAACTTGGCCAAGTTGATCAAAGAGAAATTAATGATGCCCTTGATTTCGCTCTAATTTTAGAAGCTTATAAATATAAAAATCGTCCAAAGGGAGCGAAACAAATCAAGATGCGATTAAGCAGAACTTATAATACCAACTTCAATCTAAAAAAAATAAGAAGGCTAATGAAGAAATATGGCTTGGTATGCTCAATTAGAAAAGCGAACCCAAACAAAGCCATACTAAAGGCAAATAGAAGTAACAGAACATACAAAAACATAATTTCACGTTACTTTAAACAAGGAGTTGCGTTAAAGACTTTACTAACTGACATTACGTACCTAACGTATGGTAATGGTCGTAGAGCATATCTTTCTACCATAAAGGATTCCTCAACCAACATGATTCTTGCTTACTCAGTTTCCACGACTCTAGAGATGTCTTTTGTAATCAATACAGTAAAAATATTAATTGAAGATTATGGTCAGGAATTCGATATGAATATTTGCATTCATTCTGATCAAGGAAGTCACTATACAAGTTTAAGTTTTCAACATCTTCTAAAAGTAAATGGTATAAAACAGTCAATGTCTAGAAGAGGTAACTGTTGGGATAATGCTCCTCAGGAATCATTCTTTGGACACGCTAAAGATGAACTACATTTGAAAGAATGTAATTCATTTAATGATTTAGAAACAGAAATCGATGATTATATTTCTTATTATAACTACGATAGACCCCAGTGGACAATGAATAGAATGACTCCATATGAATATCATCAGTATCTTACAACTGGTCATACAGACAGTTTACAGCTGCCAGCATGTGTCATTACAAAAGAAATGAGTCATCCACATTGGATGACTCATTGATTTTTTTTTAGTGTCCTTGACATAGGGGACACTTTACTTTGATGACAGCATCAGAGTGTTTTTTTAGGTTTTTACTGGAATCATAGATATTAAATTTGATGTGTGAAATGCTTGTAATTACAAAGTATTTTGCTACAATTGAATGATGTTTTGCGGTAAATACACTTTATTACCATTTTTAAAAAAGGTTATTTAGCGCTCATTAATGTAGAAATAAGTGAGGTTTTTTATGGATTTATTATTTGAGTATATCAAGAAATACAAACTGTCCTTCTTGATATCCTTTGTGCTGGTGATTGTCATGGTTGCAGCACAACTGAAGCAACCTGAAGTGATTGCTCAAATCATTGGGAGTATTGTAGAGGGTGATATTGATGATATTATCAGGCTGGGAATGATACTGATTGCTGTAGCTGTGATTGGATTTGTTATGGGTCTGATCAATACGATTATTGCAGCTCGTATTGCACAGAAAACAGGTTCTGATTTAAGACGTCGTGTGTTTGATAAAGTACAGTCTTTTTCATACAGTAACATTGAGAAATTTCAAGCGAGTAATCTAGTTGTACGTTTGGTAAATGATACCCAACAAGCACAAAACTTAGTAATGATTATATTACAAACGCTGATCCGTATTCCAGTTCTATTCATAGGTAGTTTTGTACTGGCAATGACAGTTTTACCACAACTATGGTGGATTGTTGTCATCGTTCTGGTTTCAGTAACAGGTTCTGTACTGCTTGCACTGGGAATGATGGGACCGAAGTTTGGTCGTATGCAGGCAATGATTGAAAACATTAATGCTGTTACTAAAGAAAACTTTTTAGGAATGCGAGTTGTGAAATCATTTGTTCAAGAGAATAATGAAATTGATAAATTTAATGAGAAGAGTGATGCCTTAACTAAAGAAATCTTAGGTGTTGGGTATATTTTCTCAATGTTAATGCCATTTTTCTTTTTGATTATGGATGTCTCAGTTGCACTCATTGTATTTATGGCAGGGATTCTTGCAGAAAGTGATCCAAGTGTTCTTCAATCTACAATTTCATTTGTAAGTTATGTGACGATGATTATGATGTCTCTGATGATTGGTGGAATGATGGTGAGTTTTTCATCACGTGCATTTGTATCCATTAAACGTATTAAGGAAGTACTGGATACTGAAGTTGATATGACTTATGTGGATGAGAGTGAAGGTATTGAAAAAGGAAGCATTGAATTTAGAAATGTATCCTTTAACTATCATGATGTTGAAGAATCAACATTATCTAATGTTAGTTTTACCATTGAACATGGACAAACATTGGGTGTTGTCGGAGCAACAGGCTCTGGTAAATCAACCCTGGGGCAACTGATTGCGCGTATTTTTGATCCTAGTGAGGGTAGTATTCTTATTGATGGTAAAGATCTAAAGGACATCTCTAAAGACCATTTACGTAGTGAAGTATCGCTAGTCTTACAACGACCTGTATTATTTTCAGGAAGTATTGCAGATAACATTCGACAAGGGAAAAAAGATGCGAGCTTAGAAGAAATGAAGGAAGCTGCAGCGATTGCACAAGCACTTCACTTTATTGAAGATGAACCGCAAGGCTTTGATTCTGAAGTATACCAACGCGGAGCAAACTTCTCTGGGGGACAAAAACAACGTATTAGTATTGCTCGAGGTTTGGTTAATAAACCTGCAGTACTGATCCTTGATGATAGTACCAGTGCACTGGATGCTAAGTCAGAGAAATTAGTAAAAGATGCATTGATGAAAGAAATGGTCAACACTACTAAAGTTATCGTTTCACAAAAGATATCCTCTATTGTTGATGCGGATAAAATTCTAGTTCTTGACCAAGGGGTTCTTGTTCAAGAAGGAACCCATCACGAACTTCTTAAATCATCTGAAGTTTATCGAGAAATTTATGAAACACAAAAAGCAGTCGTTGATATTAACGACTTTGAGAAATAGGAGGTAAGTATGAAAGAATCAATTCAATATTTTTGGCGCTATTTAAAACATTATAAAATGCAGCTAACCATCATCATGCTTACTGTTGTAGTGAGTATGTACTTTGTAGTTCGTACTCCTGAATTTGCAGGAGAAGCAATTAACGAACTGGGACAATACCTCTTTGCAGGTCAAGACAAATCAGGTTTCTTTGGTGTTGTGAGGGTGATGTTTATCTTTGCAATCTTATCATCAATATTCAATGCCATTCAAAACTTACTGATGACCAAAGTTGCAGCAGATGCAACGGATGATATGCGTAAGGACTTATTTAAGAAAATTGAAGGGTTACCAATTTCATTTTTTGATAAGTCGAATGATGGGGATATTCTTTCTCGTTTTACCAGTGATCTTGATAACATCTCAAACAGTTTAAACCAGTCCATTCATGAGATATTAACTCAAGGGGTAATTTTGACTTTATCAGTCATCATGATGTTTGGACAGAACATGGAATTAACATGGGTCCTCTTGTCCATTGTTCCAGTAGTCTTAATTGTTGCAGTGGTCATTATTGCTAAGGCTAAAAAACACATGGATTTACAGCAAAAACGTGTTGGTGAACTCAATGGGTTTGCAGATGAACGTTTTGCAGGGCAAAAGGTTATTATTGCCAATGGTCTTCAAGAAGAGACCAAAGCATTATTCAAGGAATATGATGAGAGACTCTATGCTTCAACTTATAAAGCACAACTCTATTCCAATATGTTATTTCCTGTACTTCAAGGATTGTCGATGATTGCTAATGCTGTTGTTGTATTCTACGGAGCATGGATGACATTAGAAGGACGTCTTCCTTTAGCAGAGGCAGCAGGGACCTTATTCCTATATACACAATACGTACGTATGGTATTTCAACCCCTATCACAAATTGCATCCCAATATACACAAATGCAATTAGCATTTACCGGGGCAAGTCGTATCATAGAAATTTTAGATCAAGAAGATGAAATCAACTTTGAAGATTCAATGGAGATTGAAGGTATTGATGGTCGTGTGGAAATTAAGGATGTTTGTTTTTCTTATGATCCTGGACACCCTGTCTTAAAAGACATATCTATTACTGCAGAAAAAGGACAAATGATTGCACTGGTTGGTCATACCGGTTCTGGTAAGACTACGGTGATGAACTTACTCAACCGTTTCTATAATATTGAAGAAGGACAAATTCTATTTGATGGTAATAACATCCAAAATATCAGTTTGTCCTCACTACGCAAAAATGTAGGAATTGTATTACAAGACTCCATTCTCTTTACAGGAACTGTCTTTGATAACATCGCTTTTGGTAAAAAAGATGCAAGTATGGATGATGTTGTTGCAGTTGCTAAAAGCGCTAATGTTCATGATTTCATCATGACTCTTGAAGATGGCTATGAAACCTTAGTAAGTGAGGATAATGCAAAGATGAGTGTGGGTCAAAAGCAATTAATTAGTATTGCCCGTACCATGCTAATCGATCCTGATTTATTAATTCTTGATGAAGCAACCAGTAATGTTGATACCGTTACGGAACATCAAATTCAAAAAGCAATGGATGCCATTACTCAAAACCGTACCAGTTTTGTTATAGCGCATCGTCTAAAAACAATTCTTGCTGCAGATAAGATTGTTGTTTTATCTCAAGGGTCAATCCTTGAAGAAGGAACACATCACCAATTGCTTGAAGCTAAAGGACATTATGCAGAACTGTATCAAAATCAATTTGGGTTTGATCAATAATAAAAAAATCCAAGTCTGACAACTTATGTCCAGACTTGGATTTTTTGTTTTAGTGACGGTGTTCATTCTGTGTTTCACTGTACATTGTAAATGCAACAGAGAGTGGAATGATATAACCAATCATGGAAGATCCACCATAAGAGATGAAGGGTAATGTAATCCCGGTAATGGGAAGCACTCCAGTAACCATGGCGATATTTTGAAAGTCTTGGAAGACCAACATTCCTACGATACCGATCAACATAATCCGTTCTTTTTCAAGGTTTGAACGTGTGATGGTATGAATTAATTTAATATCCAGTGTAAAGACAAGGATGATAACAGCGGATGCTCCTACAAAACCAAAGTTTTGAGAAATAACAGCAAAGATAAAGTCGGTCTGTGCTTCAGGAATCATCATGATGACCTCACCTAAGTTATGACCAAACATCCCTGCAGTACCTTGTGAGAGCATGGATGTGAAGAGGTGGAATCCTAAGTTCTTGGTATCCTTCTCATAATCAAGCCAAGATATAAATCGTGTTAAACGGTAATTGTTCTCAGACCCCCCCATAATAGCATTTAAGATGTTGGGTTGAAACTTATAAAGATAGACAATTCCACCCAGTGCAAAGGTTATTGTAAAGATGAAGATAAAGAACCATTGTTTCTTAGTTCCAGAAACCATAAACATGATTGCTAAACTCATTAAGATAACAATTGGAATTCCGGTATCGGGTTGTAAGATGATAAGTATCAGTGGTGGCAGTGCCCATTTCATGATTTTAGCAAATAAGGCAAAGTCAGAGGACCAAGAGTATTCTGTTTTTTCTTTGTTATGCTCTACAATAATATTGGCTGCTTTAATCACCAGCACTATTTTCATAAATTCCGAGGGCTGAAAGGATCCCAATCCAGGAATTAAATACCAAGCATTGGTACCATTAATCGCCCGCATGAAATTAAAATTAAGAATTCCAAAGTGGGCCAGCACTAATCCAAATAAGAAAAACATCAGGATGTAGTAAAATACATCGACTAAGGTAAAGAGACGATCCGTCCCTACCTTAACTAAGAAAAAAAGTAAAATACCACTCAGTACAAGCCATAACGCTTGTTTTGAGATGTATCCAATCATTTCAGATTGACCAATGAGTGGATAGGTTAGATAGATGGCACCCAAACTAACAATAGCGGATGCGACAAGTAAGAATAACAAACCGCGATCAAGCGTGAATATTTTTTTACTTTCGTTGGATGGTTTATTCATGAAGTCTCCTTTTGGTTGAACAGTTTATAGTGTATAATAGAATAAAATAAAGAGGTGCTGTATGAATCGTCTACAAACTTATTATGAACAATTTCAATTTCCAATAAAAGCAGTATTTATCGGCTGTTTTATGATTGCTCTGGGGTCATTAATTCAAAACCCATACGTGAACCAAATTCTAAAATTAGACTCACTGTTATTAACAACAACGTCAAACATTGTTTTATACAGTGGTGGTATCATTTTATCATATTTTCCGATATTAATATTTATTAAGTTTCTTTCCACACGATTGAATGAAACAAATCACACGGTAGTAGGGATTATTGCTTATGCAATCTTTAGCTTATCAATGGCTATGTTTGGTCCTAAAGATTTACCTGCTGCATCTTATAACAGTTTATTCAATATTACATTGGGTGGGCAAAAATACGAATTGATGAAAACAGGGGTTGTTGGACTGATTGCGATCTATATGTTGATCAACTACATTTATCGTAAGAAAGGCTATCGTATTCATGTGAGTCAAATATCTTATATTGATCGTGAAACATTAAGACTGACACAAACCATCATAGGGGCAATGCTATTGGGTGTTGTCTTTGCAAATGTCTGGCCCATCCTTGTTCGATACATTTATACCTTGATTGATTTTATTGCGACTGATGTTAATAATCCGATGAACTTATTTGCTTATGGGGCATTAGAGCGAAGTCTTGCCTTATTAAATCTTGATACCATCATGCATCAGGAGTTTTGGTTGGGATCAGCGGGTGGTAGCTGGATGAACCTAGCAGGACAAACATTCATTGGTGATGTTAATATCTGGGGTGCTCAATTAAAAGAAACTGTGAATATCTTAGGGGCTTCTGGATCGGGTCGATTCTCCGTTGCCTATTATGTTGTGAATATGTTTGCAATTCCTGGATACTTAGTGGCAATTTGGTCTACGATCACAATGAAAAAATACAACCGTATTAACTTTGTTGGGGTACTAATTGCAATTATTTTCTCTGCAATTTCCGGTATTTTATTACCCATTGAACTCTTGATGTTAGTAACCGCACCGGTTATCTACTTCTTCCATGTCTTCATGGTGGCATTTACATATGCACTACTGAATGCATTTCATGCAACGGTTGGATTTTCTTTCTTAGGTGATTTAGCAACCGCAACACCAGGAACTTTACCTGACTTTATTGGACTGATGAACAATCCAATCATCTTTGATAAACTGATGATCATCTTTATGTTAGGTGTCATTGTGTTTATTTTATACTTTGCATTT
>DEPV01000101.1:0-5253 GCA_002358955.1 Erysipelothrix sp. UBA3383
CACCCCCCACAACCAACATCTTCAACTTGTTTTTAAGTTTAATATCCTTATGTGAATCTTCATAAATGACATCTGGGTTTACGGTACATCGCAAGGGTTTAGATTGTGAAATACGATGATTTGCACATCCAATATTACATGAAATACACTTGCGTAAAAGATGTTCCTTACCACTCATTACTTTATTAACCCAATTGGGTTCAGCAATTAATCCACGTCCCATAGCTACTAAATCAGAATGCCCCTGTGCAAGGATTGCTTCTGCAACGTGTGGATCACGAATATTACCTGAACTTACAATAATTTTATCAGGATATATCGCTTTTACCTTTTGAGCCATATAAGTACGCCACCCATCAGGTAGATTCATCTTATCAATTTGATATTGAAGATTATCATTCAGAGCAGCTGATACACTGATGATATCAACATCTTGAACAAAGTATTGTAGATTTTCAATCGTATCATCAAGATCGTTACCACCTGCTAAAAGTTCATCAGCACTCAATCGAATGCAAATAGGATAATGCGGTCCTACTGCTTCACGCACTGCAGTGACAACCTCTTTAACCAAACGACAACGATTCTCTTTTGAACCCCCATACTCATCCGTACGGTCGTTGTACAGGGGTGAAATGAATTGTGAGAGTAAGTAGGAATGTCCTGCATGAATCTCCACACAATCAAATCCTGCCCGTTTAGCACGATCTGCACATTCACGGTATTTCTCCACAATTGCTTTAATTTCTTCAACACTTAATGCTCGTGGTATTGGATTTCCTGTTTTAGAAGGAATGTTGGAAGCTGATACTTGCTGTTCCCCTTTTAAACGCAGGCCATAAGCACTTGCTCCAGCATGATTAATTTGTACTGAAGTACAAGCACCATAGGCATGCATGCGTTCATTAAACTCCCATAATGATGGGACAAAATGCTCACTATCAATTCGTAGTTGACGTGTCCCATTAGTCCCCATCGGATAATCAATGCATACATTTTCAAGTGTAATTAACCCTGTACCCCCTCGTGCTCTTTTCTCATAATAAACATATTGTTGTTCACAAAAAGTACCATCGATATTAGCAAGTTGGTTCCCATTGGCGGCATGAATACTCGGTTCTTTAAGTTCATGTGTTTGATTTGTAAGGGTTGAAATAAGTTTTTATACTGTTCCATCTTCATTCTCCTGTCTTATTTATTATTTCACAAAGATTTGCATCTTTATTATATCAATGCACATCCATTAAATCTAATGATACTTTTAGTGTATAATGATAAATATTACTAATGGATATCACAAGGAGATTACAATGAATCTAAGACAGCTGGAATACTTTAAATTATTAGCAGAAACACAACACATGACACAAACTGCACAAGCACTCAACACCACTCAGCCCAACCTCAGTCATACTATTAAAAACCTGGAAGAAACCCTAGGTGTTCCTTTATTTCGCAAGAAAGGTCGTAACATCCAACTGACCAAACATGGCAAAATGTTTTATCAAACCGTTAGCAATGTGCTCCAAGAAATGAATGAGGGTGTCGCTGCAATCAAGGAATCCATTGATCCCCACTCAGGTTATATTGATCTTGGTTTTACTTATACTATGGGCCTTGATGTCGTCCCCCGTTTTGTAACTCAATTTCATCACATACCACGCTTTAAAAACATTCATTTCTCGTTTAAACAAGGTAATTCCACCTCTTTAATAGATCAGCTTATCAATGAGGATATTGATCTTGCAATCTGTTCTAAAATTAAGGATGATGAACGTATTGAATACATCCCCTTCATTGAAGAAGAATTAGTCATCATAACAGCACTGGATCATCCACTTGCACAATTTGATGAACTGGACATCAAGGACATCAGCTCCTATCCCTTTGTCGGATTCAATGATTCAAGTGGACTTCGCCCTACCATCGATAAAATATTTAAAAAGGCAGAAATCACACCCAACATAAAATACGAAGTCGAAGAAGATCAGGCCTTAGCAAGTCTTGTCCAGTATAATTTCGGCATTGCACTTAGCCCTAATATCCCAACCCTCAATGCTTATAAGGTCAAAAAGATTCGAATTAAAACACCTCAAGTACGAAGATTCTTGTACATCGCAACTTTAAAACATAACTTCCAATCACAAGCACTCATCAGTTTTATCAACTTTCTTGAAGAACAAACAGAACTTACCTATATGTAAAAAAATATCGAGATCTATGGTCTCGATATTTTTTATGGGGTCCTATAAGATGCAAAAAACCACCCAATGATTTGGATGGTTTAAAAGTTTTAAGCGTTTTTCTTTTGGTCTAATTTGTTAGCGTATAAGAAGAATAATGCTCCTAAGATTAACATTGCAACTGATACATAGAATCCTAATACTTTAGATCCTGTAGCATCTGAGATCAGTCCTGTAACAAATGGTGCCACCACTGAAGATGTCATACCAAAGAAGTTGAACAGTCCTAATGAACGTCCCAGTTTGGATGGGTTTGCGCGGTCAATAATGTATGAGATTAGAATTGGGTCAACTGCAAGTTTCCCTAAGAATCCATATAGAATTAATCCTGTTAATAAGATTGTTGAGTTTGGTGATAATACTACGATTGCAAGCATTCCTGCTGCTAGTAGTTCAAGTGAGAAAATTGTAGCAACTTTTCTGTCTTTGAATTTATCAGCACGACGTGAGAAGAATAATGCTCCTGGGATTGATGCAAAAGCAACAAGTGCTGATGACATTCCAATTGCGATTCCTGTAAATCCACGTTCTGTCTCTAAGAAGTTTGGTAACCATGTAACGATCATGTAGTAACCGTAGCATGTTACAAAGTATAAAGCGTATGTAGCAATTAATCGTAATGAGAAGAAACTTTCTTCATTACCATTTGAATCTACTGAATCTGAGCTGTCTTTAATAACGTTTGCAACATCTGCAACTTCATCTTCAGGTTTAATAAAGATAAAGAATGTAGCTGCCATTGCTGCAATGATTCCTGCAATGATAAACATTGTTGTTTGCCATGGTAGTTCTAAGTTTTTAATTAAGAAACTTGAGCCGATTAATCCAATCGCCATACCAACTGCTGAACCTGAGTTGATAATTGCTGTAGCAAATGTACGGTGGTTATCAGGAATGTATGTTGCTGTTAGTGAGTAAGCTGAACCATAATAAGCTCCGGTTCCAACACCTGCCATAAGACTTCCTGCATAAATCATGTTGATACTTGTTGCATTACCAATAAATACTGCAGCAAGTGCGAATAGTAAGAATCCTGGAATGATGATCGCTTTACGACCAACTTTATCTACTAAGAATCCTGATGGAATTTGCATCCCGGTATAACCAAAGAAGTAAAAACTTGCAATTAACCCCATTGCAGAGTTTCCTTGTTCTCCAATTGTTGCTTGAATGTCTGAATAGATCGGTGTTAACCATGTACGGTAGATCCAGATCGATACCCAACCTAAACAAAGAACAACAACAATGCGTTTCCAATAATCTTTATTCTTGTCCATTTCTTTCCTCCTTGAATGACTGACATTATTTACTAGAGTCAGTAAAGTTAAAGGTCTTTGTGCCTTTGAACTCTTAACATCTATAATATATCAAGTCTACTTGTATCTTTCATTAGTCTCAATAACCAATTAGGTTTCACTCTTTAGTTACTCTGAACAATGCATATTTGGATTCTTCCAGTCCATATAAAAAACCAAAAATTTGAGATGACAAGGCTCGAATTTTTGGTTTGAATGTTTAATATTTAATGGATAATTAAGGAATAGATGTATGACAATTAAATATTATTGAACAACACTTGTTCCAGCTGTACCTTCAATTGCAGCTTTAGCTGATTCCAGTGATGTAATGATTGCTTTTCCACCTTTTTTATTAGATACAAAGCGTTTTGCAGCTTCAACTTTAGGAAGCATTGAACCTGGAGCAAAGTGATTTTGTCCAATGTATGTATCTAATTCTTCAAGTGTAATTTCACTTAACCATACTTCTTCAGGTGTACCGTAGTTTAATGCTACTTGATCAACACCTGTTAGGATGATTAACATATCTGCATCAATTTGCTCTGCTAATAAAGCAGCTGCTGCATCTTTATCAATAACAGCATCAACAGGTTTGAATGTACCTTCTGAATCGATGACAGGGATTCCTCCACCACCACCACAAATAACAACGTGACCCGTTTCCATAGCATCTTTAATCGCTTGTGCTTCTAATAGATCAACTGGTAGGGGTGAAGCCACAACTTGGCGGTATCCACGACCTGAGTCTTCTACATAATGCTCATAGCCTTTTGCTTGGATTGCTTCTAGTGTATAGAAAGGTCCAATTGGTTTACTTGGGTTTTCAAAACTTGGATCTTTAACATCAACTAATGCTTGTGTTAAGATCGTTGCTACTGTTTTTGAAATGGATTCATTTCTTAAGTGATTTGTAAGTGCATGTTGCAAGTGGTAACCAATGTACCCCTGTGACATAGCAATACTTTCAGGAAGTGGCATTGGCTCTAAGTTATCATCTTCTTTTGATGCAGTATCAAAAGCCAATTGAATCTTACCAACTTGAGGTCCATTACCATGAATGATAACAACTTCATTTCCTGCTTTAATTAATTCTGTAATATGGTGTGTTGCTTGAGTGATTGCAGCAATTTGCTCAACATTATTGTCACCCATTGCATTTCCACCTAATGCAATAACAATTTTATTCTTCATGTATTCTCCTTGTTCTCTGTTCCATCATCATACCCATAACAATTCCAGCAAGCGTATCTTTACCAGAGCTATGTCCAAATGAGGCAATTTTATAAATACGACCGACTACATTATCCCCTCGCCCTAAGGCCTCGAAGAAATCAATGATATCTTGAACAAATAGACCTTGATATGCATCTTTAAGGTAGTTCAGACTAATATCTGTAGTAGGCTTTTCTTCAAACTTAAGTAAAAGTTTTTCAAAGAAAGCATCACTGAGATACGGTTTAACATGATGATACGCAATCATCCCTAAAAGAAAATCATCGCCGCTGGGAGTTAATCCCTTACCACGGCCCATCAAGTAATCTAGATAATCAAGTGTACGATCCTCAAACTTATATTCCAAGGTATCTAAAAGAACCTGTGTAGATACATCAAAACCAGTATCAAAGTCATACCCTAATATTATACGGCTAACTTTATCAACAGTATATGGAAAAATCTCTTTTGGATATAAATTGTACGTAATTTTTTTCGCA
>DEPV01000101.1:5336-6929 GCA_002358955.1 Erysipelothrix sp. UBA3383
ATCACCTTGTTTACACTGTGTAATGACAGGGATTAATGAAGCATCAACACTCAGGGCAGATGGCCCTGACTGCATCCCAATAAAGATGAGTCGATCCTTTCCCTGAATGTTAATACCATTTTCAAACACACTGTGCACAAGTAAAGACTCACTTGTTTCAAGACAGTCAAAGACTGTACTTGAGACAAATGGGATCTTAACGAGCACTGTCCTTAAAGCCTAATTTCTCAGCGTATGCAAGAATCGCTTTTTCAAAACAAGCCAGAGGTGCATCAACTGTACCCGCTCCGATTTGTCCTGCTCCAGCAACCTTGTTAGCAATTCCTGTGTTGATGATTGGAACAATCCCTGTTTCAACAACAAGACGTGCATCAATACCTAAGTGTGCCCCTTTAAAGTTCCATGTTGGAATGATAAAGTTAGGGTTATTATCAATACAAATTTCTTGCATTTCATTAGAAATACGAAGTGCATCTTCAAATCCACCCGTACCTACAAATCGAGTAACAGCAGGTGCAGCAATCATCGCCATACCACCAACTCCAAATGTTTCAGTGATTGCACTATCTCCCATATCAGGACATGCATCCTCACCACTAAATCCTGTAAAGTATAGACCTTGAGGTGTATTTACAGGTGCTGTAAACCACTCATCTCCCATACCAGCAATACGGATTGCAAAGTTCTCACCATTACGGCACATTGCAGTAACAATTGTTCCAGCTTCGATTTCACGAGCTGCATCCATAACTGCTTTAGTTGTAGCCATAGCAATGTTTAAGAAGAACTGATCTGTATCAGCTAAGAATGTCATAACTTCTTGTTTTTCTGTTTGATCAATATCTAAACCTGTAATGATTGGTGCCATTTCTTTTAGGAATCCTAAAGAAGCAGCAATGTTACGTTGGTGGAACTCATCACCCATTGCAATTGCACGTGCAATCATTGGGTTTACTGGTAGTCCACCTTCAATTGTTTGAAGTGCTTGACTTAATACAGGTCCTAATGTTTTTGACATCCATGTTAAACGATCAACAACATCTTGTGAGTAAGCACCAAAGCGTAATACCGCTCCAATACCTTCGTTCATTTGACAGTATGCTGTTGTACCATGTGTAGTATCTGTTACACATAGCATTGGCATGTTAGGTGATGTAATTCCACCCATTGGTCCTACAGCATTCACATGGTGACATGGAATGAATGTAATCTCGCCATTTTCAAGCATTGCAAATGCTTCATCTTCATCTTTAGCCCAGCCTTCAAAAAGCATCGCTCCAACACATGACCCCTTCATTGGTGATGTCATGTTTTCATATTTCATTGGTGGTCCTGCATGTAATAGGACATGCTCCTTCATTTCAACAATTACATCTTTAGCATAACGCACATCTGTTAATACAGGTGCTGATGCTTTAATACGATCAATAACTGCTTGGTTAGCCGCGTCAATATTTAAGAATTCCATTATTTTACCTCCTTGTTTAGAACTGCATTATCTAAGAATGATAAAGCGTTCATTAACGTTAAGTTTCCACCAGCAACAGGTTTCCAGTCATACTGAACTACATCCCCTTGTGCTTTACGCATGTT
>DEPV01000101.1:7083-7371 GCA_002358955.1 Erysipelothrix sp. UBA3383
TACTGCATCTTCGTTTGATGCACATACTGTCACACCTAAATCTTCTAAAATCTTAACTTGTTTATCAAATCCTTGTGGGTCTAAGTTTGTACCACATACTGTAGCTAGTACGCTTACCCCAGGTAGATCATGCATCACTTGAACAATTGAAGGTGCTAATGCACTTGCCATGTCATCATGTGATCCATAACCCAATACGATATCCATTAATACAACACCGGTACGCTTGTCTGCTCCTGCTTCAAGGATGCTTGCAACACGAACTTCAGGGTCAATCATTGGGTGAGG
>DEPV01000011.1:0-966 GCA_002358955.1 Erysipelothrix sp. UBA3383
AAGCTCATGATTTACTGGATAGTTTGTCTGAAGGATACAAGGTAGCGTTTGACCCAAATGAAATGTACTACATACAAATTCATCTTCTGGCTTTCCAATTGGACAAGGAATCCATTAATATGGATACCATCGATGAATTTGTTAGTTCCCTTATTGCAACTTGGTCTGAAATAACGGATCTAAAACTGAATGAAGATTACATTTTAAAAACCCGTTTATTATCCCATATGATACCTGTTTATACCCGAGTAAAACACCAAATTCCTGTTGAAAACGATCTGATGCATGAAATCAACCAACGTTTCAAATCCACTTATGACATCACTCATTCTTCCATTCAGGAAATACCATTTTGGAATCAAATGCGAGATGAAGATATCGGATTCATAAGCCTGCACTTAGAAGCAGCTATTGAACGTAATAAGAAAAAATTAAAAACGCTTATCGTTCATACCACGTCACTGGGGGCAAGACTTTTACTGCACACTAAACTTGAGAACAACCTCCCTGATATTGAGATCATAGATGAAATTAATATCGCCGAATACAACGAATCGCTAGCCCAAAACTATGATATTATCATTAGTACCGTTCAGTTAGCCCCTGTTGATACACCCACCATTACTATCAACAATATCATTACCGATAATGATATTACGCGATTAAAAAATTACATTAAACCCCTACTCATAAATAAAAACAACCCAAGAATTCGCAATTAGTGCGATGTTCTTGGGTTTGTGCATATTTTAATGGTCTGAATAATAACAAACAGTGAAATTAAAGAGAATACTGAAATCATCAGATTTGAAGTTACAATTCCAGATGCTACAATAATCAAACCATCCAAGATGAAAATAATATTGGATAACTTGGCACCTTTAATAAAGTACTGAATAATCAATGCTAAAACATCAGTACCACCTGTTGCACAATTTGCATTTAAAGCAATTGATATCCCAATCC
>DEPV01000011.1:1008-5624 GCA_002358955.1 Erysipelothrix sp. UBA3383
AATCGGACTGATCTGATTCAGCGGTTGTGTAACCCATATTGCAGGTACATATTTCATGATCATCGGGGTTAATACAGTGATATAAAGTGTTTTTATTCCAAAGTTTTTACCCAATAAAAAGACAGCTACGGCAAGCATTGGTATTGATATGATCAGACTCATATTTTCAACACTAATACCCACTATACTTGAAGCCACAAGGGCTAAACCAGTAATGCCACCGGGAGCCAATCCATTATGGATAAAGAAGAACTTTACTGCAATTGCTGTAACAATTGCAGAAAGTGTAATCTTAAGATAATCTTTCATTATTCTAATTCAAACTTTTTAGCTGCTGCATCAATTGCTGCACGACATTTTCTAAGTCCAGCTGCTGCTCCATCTTCGTCTTTGAAAATTGCTGATGAAAGGATGATAACATCGGGGTTACACTCAATAAGTGGTTCCATGTTGTCATGACGTAATCCACCATCAATAGCAAGTTCACATTTTGGATTTTTTTCATCAATCATTTTACGTGCGCGTTTGATTAAATCAGTTGAGCTTCGTCTCCAACCCCAGTTATCTAAACCATCCGTTTCGTCAACACCATGTGTAACAATGTGTAAACGATCAATGTCATAAATTGATTCTTCAACAAAACTAAGTGGTGTATAGCAACCAATTGTCAAACCAAATTTAAGACCGCGTTCACGACACCAGTTAATGATATAAGCCAGCTGCGCCCCAATAAAATGTTCGGCAGGAAGAATTAACATTTGTGCACCTGCATCTGCAATTTGATCAATGAACATTTTATCCATTGTTACTGTATAAATATGACACTCAATAGGAGCATCTGTTTCAGGACGAATACCTGCAATAATTTGGTGTCCTCCCATTAATTTCATATTTTGTAAGTCATGCATATCTGCTGCATCTGAGTGAATGTAATCAACGCCTGCATCACTTACTTCTTTCACTAAATCTGCAATACGTCCGTAATCTACGTGAGCTAAACCTGCTGCAATTTTAATATGTTTCATCTATAAATCCTCCTCTATAAGTTTTAAATGTTTTAAACCATGTGCAATCGATGAATGATTACAATGGCTACTGACATAATCAGCTTTTGCTTTAATACTCTCTACTGCATTACCAGTAGCAATACAAATACCTCCAACCTCAAACATACTTGTATCGTTCACATCATCTCCAAATACAACAGACTGGCTTAAGTTCAATCCCAGTCCTTCCATAACTTTACTAATGGCACTTCCCTTAGTAAGGTCTTTGTCGATTAATTCAAATCCTAAACCTTTATAGTAGTTCACTTCATAATCAAGTTTGAGATTATCAACAATGCCAACCATCGCTTCATCTGATTTATCACCTTGCAGTGCGAGTATCTTAATCAAGCTTTCTCGATTGCAATTCTCAACGCCTTGAACAGAGGGCATTCCAAGATGATCGTATGCCGAAACCTTTTTATCTTGACTGTTGTAATATAAGGTATCAATTGTTTTAAAATTCATTTGTAAGTTTTGTTTAGTAAGGTACTCTAAGAGTAAATCATACTTATTCGCTGCAATGGTATGAACTTGTAGTTCCTCAAGGTCGTACACAGCACCGTTAAAGCAGACTACTTTAACTCTAGGGTCAATATCTAAAGCAATTGCTTTTGCAAACACATAAGGTCTACCTGTTGCTATATATACTTCATGCCCTGCGTCTAATGCGCTTATAAGTGCTTGTTTGTTTTCTAAACTCACTTCGCTTTTATCATTAAATAAGGTTCCATCCAAATCGGTAAATATAACTTTATTTGCTGTCATTCAAGATAGACACAAAGTAGTCTTTGTTTCCAAATGGTAAGAAATTCAACGCAGGATGGTTTATAATTTTATTCATTTGTTCCTCATTTACATCATATGTAGAAAGTGTATTATTCAACCCAAATTCTTTTAAGAAATCAGTAACATGTTTCTCTAAATCACCAGCATTTGAGTTTGCATCAAATAGTTTTGCAACATCATCAAATACAATACGGTGTTTGTCCAATGAATGCTTAATATAAGCTGGATAGACAATTGCTAAGGCCTCACCGTGGGTAATATTGGTGATCCCACCAATAATTTCAGATAGAGGATGTGGCGTATCTGCACCACCATTAGCGAGTGCCTTACCACCCAGTGTATCCGCAAGTGCTAATTTCTCACGATATACCACACTTGTTGGTTCTTCCATAACTTTAGGTAAGAATTCAATAACTAGCTTCATAGCCTCAATTGAATCAATCTTGCTATAGTATGATCCCCTACCATTGACATAACTTTCGAAAGCATGAGTAAATGTGTCAAATGCAGTCGCTGCAGTCATTCGTTTAGGTAATGTAGTCATTAACATAGGATCAATAATGGCCTCTTTAGAGAATAAGTCTGGATGGAAAAATGTTAACTTCTCCTCACCAGTACTAATTACAGCAGCTTGAGTAACATGGGATCCTGTACCTGATGTCGTTGGTATGGATAATAACGGTAGGCACACTCCAGTTGATGGATAGTCTTCAGTATGTGATGAGTAGGTATCAAAAATTTCATCCCAATTTAATTCACTCAATTGAGCTGTAAAAGCAATTGCTTTAGCAGTATCAATAGAGCTACCTCCACCTACCGCAACAATAAATTCGACATCATTGTCTTGAGCCATTTGAATTCCTAACTCTACTGTCTCTTTTGTTGGATTAGGAACAACTTTATCAAAGTGGATAACTTCGAGTCCTTCAGCCTTTAATAAATCGATAACACGCGTATTCAATGCTTGTAATGGAACATCATTAGTTGTGACTAATAAACATTTCTTTCCATATTTTGTCGAGATCTTTCCAATCTCATTTGTTCTATTCACTCCAAAGTGAATTCGAGTTGGTTGATAATAATTGAACATTGTATACCTCTCTTTCTCTAAGTACAGTATATCGAATCAATAAATTTCACGAGATATTGAATGATATCATCATTGTGGCAATAACTTTACATTCTAAATAATTTCGATAATACCTTCTTCAAGAGCTGAGCATACTTGGTTTTCTTTAAGTACCTTTACCTTTTGTCCCGACGTGAAAATTACAGCAGTGGTAGTTGAAATACCTGCATCTTCAATTGCCTTAAGATCAACCTGAACAAGTTTGTCACCTTTATTTATTTTTTGGCCCTGTTCAACAAATATTTGGAACCCTTTACCCTCAAGTTCTACGGTATTAATACCTACATGAATAAGTATTTCTACACCATTGGCATCAGTAATTCCAAATGCATGCCCTGTTGGAAACACTAAATTTACAGTTCCTGATACTGGTGATACAAATGTACCATCCTGAGGTTCAACACCAAATCCATCGCCTAACATTCTTTGAGCAAACATAGGATCTGGTACTTGTTCAATATTGATTACCTTACCATTGACTATATTTCCAAATTCTTCTTTTTTCTTTAAAAATTTAAACATAAATGATTTTCCTCTTTCTAATTTACTTAATAACTAATAATAGTTTAACACTATAAAGCTGAATGCGCTTTCCGGTCCCGTTTATATATTTTCAAAACCCATGTGGCACTTTCTATACATCATTACTTAAACCATTTCTTAAAGCAGTTTATTTCATGTATAATAAATTTAATAGGAGGATGTAAAAGATGAACTTTAATGAACTTGTATTAAGTAATGAAGACCTAACAGTCAAAGTATTATCATACGGTGGTATTATTACTCACTTCTCTAAGAAAAGCGATAACATCAATATCACCTTAGCCTTCAATGACTATAACGATTACATAATTAATGATGGATATCTGGGTGCCATGATTGGTCCATTAGCGGGAAGAACCGCATTTGGTAAATTCAAGGTCAATGATATCGATTATGAAATCGATATTAACGCAGCTCCACATAACTTGCATGGAGGTATTGCAGGATTTCATGCTCAAACTTTTGAAGTAGAGAAACATACACAAGATACCCTAATTTTAATTAAAGATATTGATTATACGCTCAATGGCTATCCTGCTTTCTTAAAAGTATCTATTAAATATCATTTGGAAAACAATCACTTAATTATTACAAACAGTGCAATTCCAAGTAAGCCAATGCCCATTAATATTACAAACCACATGTACTTTAATTTAGACCAGTCTATATCTATTGAAAACCATGCAATTCAAATGGATTCGAATCGAGTCGTATATGTTGCAGATCATGGAGCAAACAGCAAACAAGTGATGGATGTTAAAGGTACTGTGTTTGACCTTCAAGAAAAACTAAAACTTAGCACTGTTTTAAAGGGACATCATGAACAATTCAATTTAACAAGACAATTGGACCACACTTATCTCTTAGAACCAGGAGCTAAGCTTCATCTTTATAACAATGATGATAGCAAAGAATTAATCATTCAATCTACATCACAAGCCATACAACTGTATCTTGCAAATTATTTCGAAGGAAAATACATTGGACATAATGGTTTGCCTATGGAGCAACATGCTGCAATAGCTATTGAACCTCAAGATGTACCCAATGCTATTAATTTATGGAATGAAGGCATCTATTCCAAAGATACGCCCTATTATTCCCAAATA
>DEPV01000008.1 GCA_002358955.1 Erysipelothrix sp. UBA3383
ACCTTTCACTGCATCAAGATCCATAACTTCTTTGACATCATCATGTTCTTCTTCAGCTTCTAAGTAATCAAAGACACGCTCTACTGCAGCTAGTGATTGCTGGAATGTTGAAGATAGTGATCCCAGTTGTGCAATGGGGTTCATGAAACTTCTCATATATTGAATGAAGGATTGAATCTCACCCACTGAAATCATTCCTTGACTTGCATAGTATCCACCCAATATAGAGATAACTACATATCCTGTATTCGAGATGAATGTAATGACGGGTTGAGCAAGCCCACTGAAGAAAGTACTCTTCCATGCGGAGTTGTATAGTTTCTCATTGGCTTCATCAAACTGAGCAATACTTTGTGCTTCACCATTAAAGGCTTTAACAACCGTATGTGCACTATACATCTCTTCAATATGACCATTGATGACACCCATATTTTTCTGCTGACCGGTAAAGTAAACTTGGGTCTTAGAAAATAGAGTCACCATAACACCTAATGATACCGGTAGAATGACAAGTGCAGCAAGTGTCATTTGCCAGTTGATTGAAAACATCATGTATAGAATACCAATGACCGTAGCAACTGATGTTAAGAGCTGTGTTAGTGAACTGGTTAAGTTGGCATCAATCACATCAATATCATTACTGACAAGTGACAATACATCTCCAGTTGTACGATTATCGAAATAACTTAAGGGTAAGGTATCTATCTTAGCATGCATACGTTGTCTTAAAGAATAGGTTAAGTTACGCGAAATACCTGCCATGATGAAACCTTGAATGATTGAAAATAAGAGTGATAAAAGATAAATCACTAATAGGAATACAAGGATTTTAGCAATGGCATTAAAATCAACCCCACCCAAACCTTGAATCTTAAGAATTAAACCATTGTAGAGTTCTGTTGTTGCCTCCCCCATAATACGAGGACCAATAACGGTAAATACCGTAGATGCTAAAGCTACTAGAAGTACAAAGACAAATCTAAACTTGTAAGGCTTCAGCAGTCCCATCATATTTTTAATGGATTGTTTGGAGTCTTTGACTTTGTGATCATTTCTATTTACTTGTCTGTTCATAGTCTAACTCCTCTTCTGATAACTGTGATGATGCAATATCCTTATAAGTAGGACATGTTGATAACAATTCACGGTGTGTCCCTTTACCAACCACCTGGCCTTGATCAAGTACAATGATCTGATCAGCATCAATGATGGTATTCACACGTTGTGCAACAATAATCAGTGTTGCTTCTGATAATTCTTCACGTATTGCTTTACGTAAGTTTTGATCGGTTTTAAAGTCAAGTGCTGAGAAACTATCATCAAAGACATACAGCGGTGCATCTTTCGTTAATGCTCGTGCAATGCTCAGACGTTGTTTTTGCCCTCCAGAGAAGTTCGTACCACCCTGTGCAACATGACTTTCTAAACCATCTTCTGTATTGAGTATGAAGGTTCCCTGAGCAATGCGAAGTGCTTTTTCAACATCTTCACCACTTGCTTCAGGTCTACCATATTTTAAGTTGTCCTCAACATTACCTGATAGAAGCATTCCTTTTTGCGGAATAAAACCAATCGATTCACGAAGATCATGTTGTTTTTGTTGACGGACATCAACACCATTAACAAGGACTGACCCTTGTGTAACATCATAGAATCGCGGTATTAAGTTTACTAAGGTAGATTTTCCTGAACCCGTCGATCCAATGATCGCAGTTGTTTCTCCCTGTTTTGCAAGAAAGTTAATGTCTTTAAGAATGTACTCATCAGCACCTTCATATTTAAAAGACACATCTTTAAACTCTAACTCCCCATGTTTTGAAGGGATTAAAGCTTGTGGTACTTCTGGATCTACAATCACATTCTCACGATTTAAGATCTCTGTAATACGGTTGAGCGAAACAATGGCACGAGGTACAAAGATAAACATCATCGCAATCATTAAGAATGACATAATGATCTGCATTGTATATTGCATAAAGGCCATCATATCACCGATTTGCATCGTCGCATTAGACACCTGGGCTGCACCAAACCACAGAATTGCAATGGTTGTTAGGTTCATGACAAACATGAGCAGTGGCATCATGGATGACATCACACGGTTAATAAAACGTGAGAGGTTGGCTGAATCTGTATTCGCCTTGTCAAAACGTTTCGTCTCAAAATCCTTATTTCCAAAAGCACGAATCACCATTACACCGTTTAAGTTTTCTCTAAATACCAGTGTTAATCGATCAATGTATTTTTGAACAATCTTAAATTTTGGTACTGCTACTAATGCAACAAAGACAAACATCAGAGCAATCACAGCACAGGAGACTAGAATAATCCATGTTAAACGTGTTTCTGTTTGATTGATGTAGTAAATACCTCCAAACGCCATAATTGGTGCATAGAAGAACATACGAATACCCATGGTGACCATTTGTTGAACCTGAGTCACATCATTGGTAGTACGAATCACCAGTGAGCTGGATGAAAAATCATTGAACTCAACTGCAGAAAAACTTTCGACTTTACGGAATATTTCACCACGTAAATTACGTGAGAATCCAGCTCCAATGCGAGATGATACCAGTGATACCAAGACTGCTGCAATAGCACCAATTAGTGTTATACCAAGCATCAAACCACCGGTTTTAAGGATGTATTGTGTTTGCATACTTGAAGTACTAATCCCTTGATCCTCATAGAGTAACTTCGCCATCATAACGCCAGTCTGAAGGCGTACCATCTCAGGTGTATCTTGTGCTTTAGCATAACTTTCAGTTTTATCCATCGCCGCAAAATAAGGAATGGCTTCATAGAGTTTGGATATATCAAGGTCAGCTTCAAGACTTCCTGATCCCGATGATTCACCACCCATATCCATATTCATCAGTGTACCCATTGCATCACCCACTAAAACATCGGCTTGATTACGATCAAACTCAGGGTTGATACGATACTGATTGCCATCTTTAATATAAGCATCTTCAAATTGACTACCAAGATCTGTTGGCAATAGCGATTCAATCAGCGCATACCCATTTTCATTTAAGGTATCAGGACTGGCATGCTCAATCCCTGACTGTTGAATCCCCACGTTGACAATTGAAGACATGTAGTTGGGCAGTTTCAAATCTGAAAAAGCCTGGACAAATAGCAGTGCTATTGCCACACCCGTTATTGCTATAAAGGGTTTAAAACTTTTGATTACTTTTTTCATATGAACCTCAATTCTATTCAAAAACATAAAAAACCGCCTGATACCAAGCGGTCATTCATTACATATATTATATATCAACACTTTTAGTGCAACAAGGAAATAACATAAGTCCACATAAATTTATCGTAAGAGTTTTGCTTTCAATCGTGCTGCTACATCTTCTGATACAAAGGATCTTAAGTCGCCATCATAACTTGCAATGGTACGTGCTACGGATGATGAAATGTAAGAGTACTTAGGTGATGCTACTAAGAAGAGTGTTTCTATTTCTTCATTGAGCACACGGTTGGATGTTGCATGTTGCAACTCATACTCATAATCCATAACCGCACGAATTCCTCGAACCAAGACCTTACATTCATTCTCAAGTGCAAAATCAACCGTTAAACCATGACCCACTTTCACCTCAACATTATGAAGGTGTGCAATGGATGCTTCGATCATTTGCTTGCGTTCATCATAATCAAAAGTACCACTCTTTTCATCGTTTGCCATAATTGCCACGATAACCTCATCAAACATTTTGGAGCAACGTTCAATCAAGTCCACATGACCAATGGTAATTGGATCAAAAGATCCAGGATACATAACTTTCATATTTTCTATACCTCACTAAGTTCATTATACACGAAAAAAAACACACCGGGAGAGATGTGTTTTCTTTTATTGATAACGATACTGACAAGTTGGAGGAAATACTATGTAAGAGACTTGGTTGAGGAAAAGTAAGTATCGAATATCGAAGGACAAGTATTATCTAGATAGAAGTTCTATCTATAAGACTATTATACTTACTTTCTGTAACATGTCAACACTAATTTACAATCTTTTGTAAATTATTTCATCAATGAAAGAATTTACATTATTCACTTACAAGCGCAGTTACTAAATCATAGGTTTCCTGAACCTGTTCATCAGAGGGTTCCCACTGATAAATGATCGGTGTTTTAACATCCGCTTCAAGGGCCTTGGTTTCTTCAACCCAGGAATCCATCCACTCACCATCACCCCAGTCATACGATCCAAACATTAAGACTGGCTTATCCTTAAGATAAGGTTTTAAGTCTTCAAAGAAGGGTCTAAACTCATATTCTTCGATATCTTCGCCTGTCATAGATGGGCATCCCAGAAAGAAAAAGTCTGCATCTGCAACACTTTCTACATCAATTTCACTGACACTGTGAATGGAAGCAGTACAACCCGCATCTTCCAGTGCCTCATATATCGCTTCGGCAATCACTTGTGTATTACCCGAACCGGTCCAAAAAATTACATCTGTTTTCATATTTTCTATACCTCACATATCCACAGTATACCAATGAAACGAAAAAAAATGTTAGTTTTCACTAACATTTTAATTTAATCATTTAATATTTTCTTAACTTCAGCAATAACTGCTGCACCATCCATTGTACCGTATGATTTCATATCAATCACAGATACTGGGATATTTGGTAATTGTTCTTGTACGTTTGCTAAGTTGAAACGAATTTGTGGTCCTAATAGGATGATATCCGCTTCCTTACCAACATTTTTTGCATCAGATACTGAGTGTGCAGATATTGTGACATCATACCCTTGATCTTTTGCTGATTCTTCCATTTTACGAACAAGATAACTTGTTGACATTCCTGCAGAACATAATAATACAATTTTTCTCATTTCATGTTCCCTCCTCATTTATATGGCTATTATACCAAGTTGCATGACAGTAGTCTATACCACTGCTATGAAAGTGCTATCTTTTACGAGAACGGGGACGTTTTCCTGATAGTTTTTCTTGGGCATACACTAAATCTGTAATGGGTAATTTAAAACTTAAGGGATTGTTTTTGATGCGCATGGATACACGTGCACCCTCATGCTTAAAATTTGTAATGTCTTTGATCATAAAGCCTGATTCTTTAAAGTACATCAGTTTATCCCCAAAGAGCATGATTTGACGTAATGATAAAGCAGTTAAAACAATCATTCCATTACCTACGATGAAGCCATAAAGAATGGACATTTTTGCAGCTGGAATTAAAAATAAAGATGCATCCAGCACAATCACAAACACCAAACGGATCCAAGATATCAGATCAAATCGTAACGCAATGGTTTTATCGTGTTGACGAATGTTTGAAAACTTCAATAAGGACCATAAAATCAATCCTGTAATAATAACGCGAATTAAAATTAAGTAGTATAAGTTCATAGTGTTAGCCTCCTAGAAAAAAAAAGAGCCAAGGGCTCTTATTGAATACGTTTGTGTAGATCAATGATTTCTTTAGCGATGATTTTAAGAACATCTGCACTCATCATTTGGTCTTCTGCATGAATTAGTAGTAAGTTTAATTCAGTAGCACCTTCTTGAGCTTCTTTTTGAATCATTTGTGCATGGATACGGTGACCTTCAATAAATTGTTCTTCACCTTCTGCTATCAATTGTTCAGCTCTTTCGAAGTCTCCTTCTTTAGCTGCCATGATTGCTTCTACAAAGCATGATCGTGCACTTCCTGTAAAAGAAATCATTTGAAAACTTAATAGTTCATTACCTTCCATAGTATATACCTCAACTTCCACTACAATTATAACAAGTATTTTTTGAAAAGAAAGTCCTTTAATCATCGGATTTTTATTTTTATGATATAGTTATCTCAGATATTGATAAGGAGACACCCATGACACTTGATTTACTTGATCTATATATAGGAAGTGGAACCATTAGCGACCAGCAAGATGTATTCAATCATCGCTTTTCTTTATTCCCTGAATATAACTTCATTTACCTGAAAGATGAGATCGATGATTATGATTTATTTCATTTGATTCAGAAAGAAAAAGATTCCAATATAAACCATAATAAGGATTACCTTCGCTTTGTATTACCACCTCAATCAGCAGACCACTACGAGCTGTTTGCAACACTTAATTACAGCATTGAGACCATGGATATCATGATGCTTAATAAGCCTCTTACAGCACTAAACAACGATACTTATAAGGTATCATTAATAGAAGAACATGATTTTGAGGAATGGTTAGCTTTTAATCTTTCATTTGAAGATGATTTAGATGCAGCTTTTGAAAAACAATTGAAAGACTTATTGCACCTTCACTTCAAGCAAAAAGCGCATACGATCTATCTTGTGAAACATAATGATAAAATCATTGCGAGTCTAAGTACACACAAAGTTAAAGATTATACTCATGTTGATGATCCCTTAGTTCACCCTTCTTTTGAAGATGAGAACTTAGAAGCTTTACTCATCAGTAGTGTTGATGCTGATAAAACAGTAACACTGATTGCCCAAGATACACCTGTATATGATGTGTTTGTAGCTTTAGGATACAAAAGTCAACAATCCCTCTATTCATGCACACATTACTTTTAATACAAACGCTCTGACTTTAAGTCGGAGCGTTTTTTGTGTATCTCAATTGATTCTATTCAATTATTTTATTGGTGACTTTGTCTTATCATTTTAGTAAAAACAACAATTGTATAGATTAGCCATATCATGATTCCAACTGTACCATTACTTGGATAATCAAATATTGCTGCAATAAAAATATCTACCATCACCAGAAAAAAGAATACAAATCCAACTTTTAATAAGTTATCGAAGAAATAAGTAATTGCATTATCCTTTGCTTGGATAAGACGAGAAAAGTACTTATTAATGAAAAGATTCAATGCATTCAACAGTACAATTCCTAACATTAAGCCTATGTCATAAGTCTGGTAAGTAGTAAGAACAAATACTAAATACAACTTAAATGTTGTGTAGACAAGAATCATGTTAGTTCCTAAAAGAACAGCATAAAGTGCCATTGCAATATCATCTTGAGATCCTAAACCTTTGATTAAACGCCACACCTTAACTGGTGATCCATTTAATAGACTATCAACACTCGTATCTAAAGCAAGGGCTAAATCCGGTAATATACTGACTTCCGGCATCCCTTCATTACGTTCCCATTTGGATACTGTCTTATCACTAACTCCGATGATGTCTCCTAAATGAACTTGTGTATAGCCTTTTTTCTTTCTTAATAGTGCAATGTAATCTCCAATTTCTTGTGTCATGATTCATTCCTCCTAAACAAAAATAGTATAACGCAGTTCAATATCAATTAGAATGTTTCTTTTGGCGAATCACTCTACGCATCGTAGACATCGTTATAAAAGCAGCAATATACTTTATATCTAAAGCTTTTGAGTCAAAAATAGCTCCAACACTAAGTTGGAGCTATCTGAATTATTGTGTGTTGCATGAAGCATCAATACGAATGATATGAAGTTCTTTAAACCCTTCTAGGTTTTCTTTATGGCGGTGTAATTCATGATTATCAAGTTGAATGATGATGATTTCAGCAGTGGTTCGAACGATGGTGCCCATTTTAACATGGCCTCCTTTAACATTAAAGGATTCATCAGACACAGCCATATGGACATGCATACCACCTTGGGATAAAGTTCCTGATAAAGAAATCATTTCATAACCCCCTTCAAGGGTTAATGTTGTTCGTTCATAACCTTTTCGAAAGGATACTTTCGATAAACTACCAACACCTGTAGCAATGTATCCAGCTTCGATATTGTACTTACGACAGTATTGATCAATTGCGATCAGTAAATCTTCTCCAGCATTTAATTTTAAAACATGTTCAACCATAATATGCCTCCTTTATTTCTTGAAAATGTTATTGGTGATTAAAGTATTGCTAAGATTACATAATATAGCTTTATTATACCACAGCTGTTTGATGCTTCCGTTTGCTATTGTTTCTAATGGTAATTAAAAAGCACTCAAAATTTTGAGTGCCCTTCTTATTAGATGTATTGTTTTAATGCTGCAACCATTTTATCTTCAGTATCAACAATAAGACCATTTAACTTAATCAGTCCTGTTGTATAAAGATTAACATATGAGAATTGAGATTCTGCAATTTCAGAAAGTGCAGCAATTTTCTCAGGAACATCAGCACCTTGTTGGCGTGAGTCTGTATACAGACCAATAATAGGAATCCCTGCTTGATAGGCAACACCAATTTCAGATGCTACACCTGGATCTATAATCAAACCATCCAGTACTGCTACTAAACAATCCGAAGCAAGTAGTGCATCAGTATCTGCCTTAGCAATCATTAAAGAGTTAGCATACTGAGTTTTATCATTAATATCACCTTGTTCTTGGGGTAGGTAAACATCAAGGCTTGGGTAAGCATCTCGTATCTGTTTAACAACTACAGCATTGTAAGTCCGTTCCATATTTGAAAATAATGGACTTGCGAAATATATTTTCTTCATCTTGAATTCAATCTCCTCTATATATAAAGTAAACTTTTAGATCCATTCACAGTCTTTACTACTTAAACTATAATAAATTCATTTCAATGTGATCCAAGTTCTAAGTTTATTATACCACCTTGATGCAGTTTCATAACATCAGTCTTATGTAAGGTAACAATAAGACCTTGATTGTATTAAGAGTGCAGAGGTTGGAAGAAAAATAGGTCCTTTACGGCAATAAAATTCTGT
>DEPV01000068.1 GCA_002358955.1 Erysipelothrix sp. UBA3383
AAGCTTTCCTAACATCTTTAAAAGGAGGGCAAGCGAACGATATGCATTTTGTGGGCTTGGATAACTATAAAAAAATGTTCAGTGATGCAACCTTCAAGAAAGCAGCGGGGAATACAATATTTTATCTAGCACTGCAAGTGCCTATCATGATCATCTTGGCCATGATTATTTCTGTGTTTTTAAATGACAAGAATCTTAGATTTAAAGGATTCTTTAGAACTGCAATATTCTTGCCGGCAATTACATCATTGGTATCATATTCTATTATATTTAGAAGTTTGTTTGCTGAGGCTGGAATCATTAATAGACTCTTATTATCAATTGGTTTAATAGGGTCACCGATCAGTTGGATTACACATCCCTTCTGGGCAAAAATACTGATTGTAATTTCTCTGACTTGGCGATGGACGGGTTACAATATGATTTTCTTCTTAGCAGGGTTACAGAATATTGATCCGCAAGTTTATGAAGCAGCACGTATAGATGGTGCCTCAAGGATCAAACAGTTCTTTAGCATTACAGTTCCTTTATTAAAACCAATTATATTGTTTACAACAGTAACATCAACAATTGGGACACTGCAACTCTTTGATGAGGTCGTTAACATTACAGGTGGAGGTCCGGCAAATGCTACCACTACACTGTCACATTACATTTATAACTTAAGTTACAAGTTTACACCAAACTTTGGTTATGCAACTGCAGTATCGTTTGCTATCGTTGTGGCGATTGTAGCACTGTCTATGATCCAATTAAAATTAGGAGGGGATGACAATGAGTAAATCTAGAAAATTCATGAATCAATTTCTAAAATATGCATTTTTATCCATTGTTTCATTCGTATCTTTATTTCCTTTCTACTGGATGTTAGTCAGTATGACCAACAACACTTTGGAAGTTCAAGCGGGTAAAATGAGTTTTGGTTCAAACTTTATGACGAATCTTAATACCTTGATTAATTCTGACTTAAACTTTTTTAATGCTTTTAAAAACTCATTGACCATAGCGGTGATAACAACAATAATGGCACTGATTGTATCATCCATTGCAGGTTATGGCTTTGAGATGTATCGCAGTCGTAATCGCGACAAGGTATTCAATGTAATCTTACTATCGATGATGGTACCTTTTGCAGCCTTGATGATTCCACTGTTTAGAATGTTTGCTTCCTTATCAGGAACTTATTTCCAATCACTGGGTCTTAATTCATTCTTTGCAGTAATCATTCCTTCGGTAGCTACAGCCTTTCTTATTTTCTTCTTTAGACAAAACTCAAAAATGTTTCCTAAAGAAATCATGGAAGCGGCTCGTATTGATGGCTTGAGCGAATTTAGTATCTTTACTAAAATCTATTTCCCGAATATGAAAAACGTTTATGCAGCTGCTGCAATCATTACATTTATGAACAGTTGGAACAGTTATATTTGGCCTTTAATTTCACTTCAAAGTACAAATAAAAGGACACTACCCATGATTATTTCTGCAATGGGAGCGTCCTATACACCAGATTATGGATTGATTATGTTGGCAGTGGTGATTGCAACACTACCTACAGCAATACTCTTCTTTGTAATGCAAAAACAATTTGTCCAAGGAATGTTGGGTGCTGTTAAGTAATGATTGGCAGTCTAATGGTTACAATGGTTCCTTTATTGGGTTCTGAGTAAATATGGACTCCATAATCAGGACCAAACTCAAGGGTGATGCGTTGGTGGACATTGGATATACCCACATGCATAAGGGGTTTCTCCTCTTGCATGTTTTGCTCAATCAGAGCTAATTGTTCAGCATTCATACCCTTACCATTGTCCATAATCTCAATGATGAGATCTGTATCATGTGTTGAGAAAGTAAGGTTAACAAAACCACCTTCTTTGCCAAAGGCATGGAAGAAAGCATTCTCTACGATGGGTTGAAGAATGAGTTGTGGAATCTGATACTCATAGAGATCAGGGCTCATGGTGATATGAACACTGATAAGTGATCCAAATCGCAGCTGTGAAAGACGAGCGTAATGGTCAAGCAGGTTCTTTTCATCCTTTAATTGGATTAAGCCTTGGTCAAAGTGAGTTAGGGATTGAAGCATCACAATAAAATCTTCCAGTGCTATTGCTGCTTTCTCATTTTGATTACTCATGATTAAAAAGCGAATGCTGGTTAATGTGTTGTAGATAAAATGAGGGCTGATTTGGCGTAATAAAGCGGTAAGATCGGACTGGGTCTTTTTCTCTTCAAGCTCTAAAATGTTCTTAATATAATGATTTACATCTTCTAACATGTGGTTGTAGGAATCTGTAAGTTGTTGAATTTCATAAGTACCACCTACTGTCTGTTTATCAATCTTCTCTAAGTTTACATTATCCAAACTATCGGATAAAGCATAGATTGGATTGGTTAATTTACGAACCACTTGAAACAGTAAAATGGCAAAGATGCCACATAGCGCTGATATCGATAGTATTAGCGTATTGATGCGATACACTTCGTTTTTAAGACTTGATTTATTGATGAATGAAAGCATGCGGATTCCAGGTATGGGAAGTTTATCTTCAGTATAGATGTATTGTTGATCTTCGTACATGGAATCATTGAATGGGATGGTACTGGCAGTATGAACAATCTCATCATCTTCATTCATAAAGTAGATAAGATCTTGACCTCTTGGTGTTAATCGTTGATACACATAATCAAGATCACTTAATGAAAAACTCAGGACTAAGTGTCCATAGTACTGATCCTTGTCATCATAGAGGTTACGATGGACTAGAAATTGAGGCTTATCTTTTGTAAAGGTAGTAAGTCCTGTAGGAATGATATTGTAGCGAAGTGATGGATCGTCATGATCAGCAAAGATGGGCTGGTTCATTAGAATCTCATCGGCATTAATGCGAACATCATCAAAACCATAATAAATACCTTGGTCACCGGTGATAAACAGATTCGCTTTTAATGATTTGAGTTTACTATCAATATCTTTCATAAAACGAGTCATGCTATAACTGAGGTTCATATCATCCACTGTTGATTGATTTTGAGTAATCATATAGTTTTTTAAAGTATTTTGATTATTGAATGTATCCATGAGTGAAATTGCATCTTCAAACATCGTATTGTAGTTAGTTACCACTTCATTAATGATTAACTGATGAGAATCTCTATAGTTGTTTACAACATTACGTTCTGTAATGGAAATGAATATAAAGATTGTGATGGCAGCCGTGATTGTAATGGCTGAAATCACAAGCAGTAGAATCTGAATGAAGAACTGGTTTTCATTCAGTCGTTGTTTTATCTTTTGCATCATAACTTATCCTGACGATACTCACTGGGAGAAATGAATTGATGTTTCTTAAACAGTTTTGAAAAGTGCGAATAATTAGTATATCCCACTGAGGTAGCAATCTCTTGTAATGATAGGTGGGCTTGATCTAAGAGTTCGATGGCTTTTTCAATTCTAATTTTATTCAATACATCATTGAATGATGCATCAAAATGGTTGTTGAATATTTCAGACATGTAGTAATAGCTGAAATTAAAATGTTGAGCAATATCATCCAGTCCAATATTATTCTTATAGTTCTCTTCAAGGTATTGACTCATTTGATTTTTGAAATCACTGTGATCTTGATTGAGGTATGATTGAATGATAATGGATAGGTTTGATAAAATAGTATTAAACTCGAATTTAAAGTCTTGATAATCTTTGGCATTTTGAATTTGATAAATCATTTGAAGTTTGAATGCAGATGCATTTTCTGTATCAATGTTTTGCTTTTCAATTTGCGTCATCATTTGGTAAAGCGAATTTGAAACAAAGGATTTCAATTCTAAAGGACTGTATTCTTGGACCTTTAAAACATCACTTGTGTAAACATAGAGTTGGTCCAGTAAGTTGTAGAATTGACTGGGTTTGGGATTGGCAATAAATTCTGCCGATGCAAAGGGTGGTCTGAGTTTCCAAGCGAAGTTTAAATCAAGTTCAAAAGGAGTATCAGGTTGATAAAAACGTAATTCTTTCTGCACTGAATAAATGCTGTGGTAGCGCGATAAATCTTCAAGGCTATCCAAGTTAAATTTATAAGCCGTAACATCTGTAGGAGTATTTTTAAAAGGTTCAGGCGTATTTAAAATAATCACCTGAACATCGGGTGTCTCAATTGTTAGATGCAGGTAATTATGGATTTTATCAGCGAAAGGATGTTCATGGATTGCATCATCCATGATGATTGAGAAATAGGGGTATTTGAAATATTGACCAACATCAGGAAGTGCATCGGGATGGTTGATGTAACTGAGTAAATCTTCACTCAATACCTTTTTATAATCAAATCCATCTGATGGATTTGAGACAACTTCAAGTTCGTCAATAACATTCAATACCAATTCTGGTTTTAATAAAGTTTTTAAAATGTAGTCCGAAGCACCATAACGTAAAGCTTGACGGGTGTATTCAAAATCACTGTGAGAGCTGATAATGACCACATGAATCTTTGGGTTGATATGCTTGATGCGTTGTAAAAGTTCAAGCCCACTCATTTCGGGCATGACAATATCACTAAGAACAATATCAACATGATGTTTGTTGATGTAGTCTAAGGCAGTTTGTGGGGATTGGGTTTCTAAAACAAGGTCATAACCGTGTTGACGCCAATCCAATAAGTGTTTTAATCCTTGAAGAATGATGTATTCATCATCGATAATTAGTATTTTTTTCATAAGGACCCCGTGAATCATTATATCACATTTGAAAGGGTTTACAGCATAGGAGGATGTATGATTAAATATAATACGAGTACTAAAGTTTTCAGCCTTAAAATGAATGACTTGTCTTACCATATGAGAATTGATGATTTAGGTTATCTGGAGCATGTTCACTGGGGTAAAAGTTTGGGTGTATTCTCTTCACACTCACTCTACCCAGCACTTGATCGCGGGTATTCTACCAATGTGTATGAAGTGGAGGATCGCAGTATTACACTGGAACATAAGTTCTTAGAACTCAGTACTTATGGCAATGGTGACTTTAGAGAAAGTTCATTGATTTTAAGGTTTGAGGATGGCACTTACATTAATGATTTTAGGTATGCATCGCATACCATTTATGATGAGAAATTACAGGTGGATGACTTAGCAAGTTCTTATGGTCTGGGTCAAACTTTGGAAATATGTTTGAAAGACCATTATGAGGATGTCTTTGTTAAACTATATTACCATGTGTTTGAAGGATCGGATGCTTTCAGTCGTCAGCTTGAAATTGTCAATAAAAGCGGAAGAAAGCTCGAAGTCTTGAAGGCTTTATCCATGAATTTAGATTTCTTGAATGATGATTATGAAGTCATGGGACTGAGTGGTATGTGGGGACAAGAACGTAATGTCAAACGCTTTAAGATCGGAAGAGGGACACATCACTTCGATAGTAAACGCGGTACCTCATCTCACTTTATGGCCCCCTTTATAGGAATTCTCAATGATCATACCACCCAGCATCAAGGGGATGTGTATTCCATTAATTTAGTCCATTCTGGAAGTTTCCAAATGACTTACGAGTTGGATGGGATTGATCAATTGCGAGTTCAAGCAGGAATTCAATCACTGGATAATCAAATTATATTGGAAGTGGGTGAGTGTTTCATGACACCTGAGGCTGTATTATCTTATTCAGCGCATGGCTTAAATGGCATCATGCATGTCCATCATGATTTTGTAAACCATCATATCATTCCTAAAAAGGATCTTGATCGTTTCCGTCCTACTCTTATTAACAACTGGGAAGCGACTTACTTTGATTTTGATGAAGCAAAGATACTAGACATTGGAAGCACGGCAAAACGTGCTGGGATTGAATTATTAGTACTTGATGATGGATGGTTTGGGAAGCGTAATAATGATGATAGTTCGCTGGGTGATTGGTTTATCAACAGTGAGAAACTACCCAAGGGACTCAAGTCGATTGCAGATCAGATTCATGCGATGGATATGCAGTTTGGTTTATGGATTGAACCTGAGATGATTTCTTTTGAAAGTGAATTATACAAGTCACATCCTGAATACCTGTTATCCAGTAAGGATCGAAATCCTACACCTTCAAGAACTCAATATGTGCTGGATTACAGTTCAAAAGAGGTGGTTGATCATATTTACAATCAGTTGTGTCTGGTCTTTGATGAACTGGAATTAGACTATGTGAAATGGGATATGAACCGACCCTTAGTCCAACAGTATTCCTTACTGACTCAAAAACTAGTTCCTAATATCAACTATGTTAAAGGGGTATATGATCTTATTAAACGTCTGAAGCAGCGTTATCCTAAGATTCTTTTCGAAGCTTGTGCAGGAGGTGGTGGTCGCTTTGATTGGGGAATTCTCAATTACTTCCCTCAAGTGTGGACCAGTGATAATACGGATGCGATTGAACGTCTGAAGATTCAGGAAGGGTCAGTCTTAATCTTCCCACAAAAAACAATGGGAGCCCACGTATCGGATGTACCCAATCATCAAACTCAACGGACTACATCCATGGAAATGAGATTCCATGTTACAGCACCATTTAACTTAGGGTATGAATTGGATCTATCCAAGCTATCGGATGAAACCATTGATCAGGTTAAGAAAGATGTAACGTGGTATCAAGAGCATCGTGACTTACTGCAAAACGGACGCTTTTATACTCTGGATACACCGGACACTAATCGACAAAAAGCTGTTATGACTGTTAGTGAGAATCAAGATGCAGCCATCGTATTTGTTTATCAAACACTGACATCCTTTAACGATCGATTGTGGAAAGTGAAGCTTTGTGGTTTGGATGCACAGAAAATCTATGCTATTGAAGGCAAGCAAATATCAGGTTATGAGTTAATGAATTATGGTATCTATTTACCAAGCACGTTGAATGAAGACTTTAAGAGTCTTGTTATTGAACTTAAACAAGTGGAGGAAAATTAAATATGTTTTTAAATAAAAATTTTATTGAAGATCCATCGATCTATAAAGTAAATCGTTTGGATGCTGTATCATCCCATAAGTTTTATACCAGTGAGTCCATGTTTAAGAATAAGGACCGCAGTAATATTGTGAGTAATCTTGATGGGGTATGGAAGTTTGAGAGATTGGAAACTTTTGAGGAAATCAGTGAGTCCCTTTTTGATCCGAAGCGTGGGATTCAGAGTTTAAATCCGATTACGGTACCAGCCCATGTTCAGATGGAAGGCTATGATCAAATTCATTATACCAATACCATTTATCCATGGGATGGCCATGAAGCCATTATGCCACCTGAAATACCATCCAAAAATCCAATGTTTGTATACCATCGTGATCTTGAATTACAGGATTTAAAAGACAATTACATCCTTAAGTTTCATGGGGTAGAACCAGCAATGTATCTGATTGTAAATGGTCAGTTTGTAGGTTATGCAGAAGATAGTTTTACACCATCCAGTTTTGATATCACTATATATCTTAATGAGGGGATTAACCGCATTAGTGTTGTGGTACCTAAGTATTCAACAGCGTCATGGCTTGAAGACCAAGATTTCTGGAGGTTTAATGGAATTTTCCGTTCGGTTGAATTGATTAGTTTACCAAAGGTGCATCTGAAAGACTTATTCATTACTCATGATTTAATCCATGACTATACAGATGCTCAAGTAGCCATTGATTTTACAAGTACTGTTGATGCAGGAACGTATCGTTATGAGATTCTTGATCAAACGGGAAACAGTGTCTATGCTTCAGATGATCATGATCTAAAACTTGAGAATCACAGTTCTACCCTTTTAGAAGCGGTTGATTTATGGTCTGCTGAAGATCCAAACCTGTATACTTGTGTGCTGCGTTTGTATGATCAAGAAGGTGATCTGCAAGAAGTTGTAGAACAGCGTATTGGTTTTAGAAGTTTTGAAATGATTGATAATATCATGTGCATTAACGGCAAGCGCATTGTTTTTAAAGGGGTGAACCGTCATGAGTTTAATCACCGTCATGGACGCGTTGTTAGTGAGGCGGATATGGTATGGGATGTGCAGTTCTTAAAGCAACATAACTTCAATGCTGTAAGAACCTCCCATTATCCAAACAATGAACGATTTTATGAGTTGTGCGATGAATATGGATTGTATGTGATTGATGAGGCGAACCTTGAGAGTCATGGAACATGGCAGCAACATGATGGCATTGATCCTACACATCAAGTACCAGGAGATTTACCACAGTGGCAAGGGGCTGTATTAGACCGTGCTCAAAATGTTCTTGAAAGGGATAAGAACCATGCAAGTATCATTATTTGGTCTTGTGGGAATGAGTCTCATGCAGGTGAGGTTATCTGGCAGATGAGTCAGTATTTCAGAGAACGTGATCCACGTCGATTAGTACATTATGAAAGCAGTGTGCACCGTCGTGAATTTGATAAGATTACGGATATGGAAAGCCGTATGTATGCTAAGGTGAGTGATATTGAAGCGTACTTGGATAACAATCCAAGCAAACCGTTTATCAACTGTGAGTACTCTCATGCAATGGGGAACTCCAACGGTGGTATTGGGCATTATTCAGATCTTGAAGATAAGTATCCGATGTATCAAGGTGGTTTTATTTGGGACTATATTGATCAGGGGATTGAACAGGAACGTGATGGAGCGAAGTACATTGCATTTGGAGGCGACTTTGATGATCGTCCTACCGATTACAACTTCTGCATCAACGGTATTATCTTTGCAGATCGAGAAATTTCACCGAAGATCCAAGAAATTAAGAAAGTCTTTGAGTATGTTAAAGTTAGTTTTGATGATACCAAGATTCACATTAGAAATGAGTACTTATTTACAAACCTAAATGCGTTTGATACCTATATTAATATTTTAGAAGATGGTCATTTGCTAAGTTCTGAGAAACTTGCACTGGATCTAGCGCCGCAAAATGCTGTAGAACTTGATTTGCCACACTTTCAATCGAACGGTTTGATTACTTTAGAAGTCTTAGTTGTATTGAAAGACAATACATTATGGGCACACAAAGGACATGTCTTATCACGCACTCAAAAAACATTACAAGATAAAACAGTTCAGACCAAAGCAACAGAGTTATTAAAACTTGTTAATGGGGATGCTAATGTATCCATTCAAAGTGATACCATGAAAGCATACTTCCATAAACAACGTGGATTAACATCCCTGCAAGTACATGGTAAGGAAACTCTAGAAAGTCCATTTGTACGTCCGTGGTTCCACAGAGCAATTACGGATAATGATCGTGGGAATGCGACTCCTTTTGAACTTTCACCATGGATTGGTGCGAGTGTCCACCATCGTATTACTAAATGTACGATTGTGGATGAGGATGATCGCAAGAGCATTACATTTACCTACCAACTCTTACCGTATAGTGATCCAAGTGTTACTATTACTTATGAATTCACTTCCGATGCGATGGATGTATTCTACCAGTACAATCCTGGAACCATGAGTGGTGAAATACCAATGCATGCGATTCAGTTTAATTTAAAACGTGAATATAAACGTGTGGACTACCTTGGTTTAGGACCTGATGAGAACTACATTGATCGAAATCGTGGCGCTTACTTAGGACATCACAGTTATGATGTAAAAGACAATTTAACAAATTATGTCATTCCACAAGAAAGTGGGAACCGTACGGGTATTTATGAGATGACTTTAGTTCATGAAGAACAAGCATTAAATAATTTAGTCTTTGAAAGTTTAAATCGACCATTTGAGGCTAAGGCTTTACCCGTTCAAGATTTAGCGATTGAAGCAGCGATGCATCACTATGATTTAAATGATCACCAATCTACGTATCTGACAGTAGCAGGAATTCAAAAAGGGGTTGGTGGGGATGATAGTTGGGGTGCTCCTGTGCTTGATGAATACCTTGTTGATGCATCACAAGCTTATGAGTTTTCATTCAGAGTACGCAGCAAATGACATACGATGAAATCAAACTTCTGATGCGCTCAGGGAATCTCTATTTAGAAGATAATGATGACATTAACAAAGAGCGCAGTGATGCAAAAGCCAATTCCTATGAATTCAACCATTTACACCCTTTTGAAAAAGACCGCAAACAAGAATTAATGCATACGATGTTTGGTGCATTTGGTGAGAAAGGGTTTATTGAAGGACCTGTATATTTCTCATACGGGACGCATGTTTTCATTGGTGATCATTTCTATGCTAATTTCAATCTGACACTTGTGGATGATGCTCATATCAACATTGGAAATCGAGTCATGATTGCTCCTAATGTTGTTCTGTCAACAGCAGGGCACCCACTTGATAAAAAAACCCGTGCTACAGGTCAGCAATTTTCACAAGATATTACTATTGAAGATGATGTCTGGATTGGTGCTGGAGTGATTGTTCATCCTGGTGTTACGATAGGACAGGGCAGTGTTATTGGATCAGGAAGTGTTGTGACTCATGATATACCTGCACACTGCTTAGCGTATGGAACCCCTGCTAAAGTGGTACGTGATAATCTTAACGATGAGTCATAGAAAAGGGCAATAAGAAATTTTATAAATTGATAAACAGGTAGTAGACATAGTCCGTCTGCTACCTTTTTTAGTGCTTTTTAGGAGGGTCTTTGAAAGCATGATTTTTCTGTGTTAAGTATGATGTGATTATGAATTAAGGTATCGAAATGGTGATGGATCAAAAGGGTAACGATGAGAACTTAGTTTCAGTATAGGATGCTTTAATATGGTTTATGAATGCAATGTTAATGGAGTTTATTCAATAGCACATAATGTTTATTAATAGTATTTTTAGATTTTGTTTTGTTAAATTATTAATTTTTATATTGTTAAAAATATTAATTTTGAAAACTTCAAAACGATGATAGTTTTAAGTTAGGTAATGATGGTAACAGTCATGGCTAAAACAAAGAAAGGAGTATTTTATGAAGAAAATACTTACAAGTATTATCGGGATTGCGCTTCTGTTTTCTACCCTAGGTATGAATGTCTTAGCAGAAGAGTTGGATGAGACACCAAGTAATCCTACCACGAATCTTAGTGAAGAAAACGAGGGTGAGCCTTATGCACTGTCGCTCATTCATACTACTATTAATGCGAATACACGTTATGCTTATGAGTCTGAGTGGACTGATCAAAAGGACTATCAAGTGTATAAGGGTGATGTGATTCAGATGCAAACAAGCCTTACTAATAAAGAGGATTATACACTTCAAGATTTTAGATACTATACACGCATTCCGGTGAATAATGGTATTGTTTTTGACGATATGACTTATGTAGAAAAAGGGGCTCTTGTTTATTACACAAGCATTGATTATAAACAATTATCATCCGCTGAAGTGGCTGATTATCATGATTGGGATGCACAAAAGTTAAAAGACTTAGGATTTAGTACAACACGATCTAAAAATGAACCTGTGACGGGTATTTTTATAGACTATCAAAACTTTAAATTAAAACCTCAAGAGACTGTGAATACCGATATTCAATACAGTGTTTTTTCCAGAGAGATTGGTAATGCTGAAGTTTTTACATCCATGAGCTTTGGAGATGAAGAAATTGGCATGCACCAAACTAGAGGGCGTAATAAAGTGTCTTTTACAATGACGGATCAATTGTACGGTGTTCAGTTTTTTGCAGATACACCCACTACACTTTATCAAGAGCAAACTGTACAAAATATGCCGCGTAATATTACATCTACCAGTAATATCATTAAAATAACTTCTGATCAGCCGACATTAGCAGGATATCATTTTGATTATTGGACTAATAGTCAAGGTTTACCTTTCGAAGGAAATACTGTTGAAATATACGGTAATAAGAGAAATGAAATACTGAGTGCAACCTGGAGAGCACAAGATGTGACATTGAAAATTGGAGAACAGTTTGGGGTTAATAAAAGATTTTATCGAGAAGAAGTCAGACGTTTTGGAGACCCTGTAACAC
>DEPV01000065.1 GCA_002358955.1 Erysipelothrix sp. UBA3383
AGACATTGATCAGCTGGTTATTATCTTTGTATTTAGCAAAATTATCATACAAGTCTCCGGTGAAAATAACGATATCAGCGTTCTCTTGATTGATACGTTTCACTACTTTCTCTAATCTTTCAACTGTAAAATCTTTTTTAATATGTACATCTGAAAATTGTACAACCTTCATTGATAAGTCGTTTGTTTCATTAATTTGAATGTAATTTGTTGTTAATCGAAAGGGTTCTATTTTGAAGGCATAAAAAGTAATACATATACTTATTATAAGTATTAGAAGTATCAACCTTACAGTATATTTAAAAAACTTAATCATTCTAATCTCTTTTCTAATTTCCTTACTCATTATGCCATCTCATTATGATGGTGGTGTGATAAGTTCTTAATATTACAGCCATTAGATTTTTAAGCAATCCTATAGTATCAAATCACATAAGCTTTCTTAAATATACCAAAAACACCACTTCGGTTAAATGGTGTTTGAAATGAATTTGTTTAACCTTTATTTTATAACTTCTACAATAATTACTCCAGTAAATATCAATACCGCCCCTATTAATAATTGAATTGTCATTGCCTCTTTAAGTATGATAATCGATGCTATCATTCCAAAAAATGCCTCAGTTGATAAGAGAACGGCAGCTTCTGTACTGTTTGTATGTTTTTGTGCCCATGTTTGAAGTCCAAAGGCGATTAATGTACTTGCAATACCTAGGTATAAAATAGATTGTAAAGCCTCAAAGGTAAAGGGCATAACATAGGACTTTGTAAATACTACAGCAAACCACGACAAGACCATAGCTACTCCCATTTGAATGACTAGTATGACTTCAGCATCAATATCTTTAACAACATGGTCCGTATAAAAAATCTGAAGTGCAAAGAATACAGCACATACAAGTGTAAGAAGGTCCCCTTTATTAATACCGGTAAAGCCACCCGCTTCAACTGATAAAAAACCTATTCCTATCAAGGTAACAATTGCTCCAAGTATATTTTTCGATTTAATCTTATCCTTAAAGATTACAAAACTAAGAAATGGAACAATAATGATATTAGTAGCCGTTAAGAAAGCGTTCTTAGAGGCTGTTGTATACTGTAGTCCCACGGTTTGAAAGTAAAAAGCAAGAAATAGAAACAGACCGATTAAACTGGCCTTCATTACTTTTCTCTTTGAAATCGATTTGAGTTTATTTCTAAACAGTATAAATGATATTACAAATGCAATTGTGAAACGTAGTGCCAATATTTGTACAGGTGTATAATATTCAAGCGCTAATGCACTGGCTACAAATCCCGTACCCCATATAATAGCAACAACCAATAAAACTAATTTACCAGATTTGTTTTTCATAAAATTATTTCCCAAAATTCTAGGGTCTCCTTATATTATTAAATATCAATAAGCAATATTTTAAAGAAAACACAAACTGATAAGTTTAAAATCGGTTTGTGTTTTTATCAAATATTTAAAATACGCTAATTAAGAAATCAACATCTTCAGCACGTGTTGCCCAGGAGGTTATTACCCGAATTACAATTTGCTGTTCGTTATATTTCTGCCATGTTCCAACTTTAACACGATCCTTAATACTCTCATACTTATCATTATTTACAATTATAAACTGCTGGTTAGTTGGAGAATCGAATAAGAACTGGTAACCCTTGTTTGTTAGTCCCTGTTTTAGTTTCATCGCCATATCGATCGCATGTTTACTAAGTTCGAAATATAGATTATCTTCAAATAGTTGTAAGAATTGAATCCCTAATAATCGCCCCTTCGCAAGCAGGGCACCATTTTGCTTTACAGTAGTCATGAAGTGGTCTGGTCTAGCATGATTATTAAACACAACTGCCTCACCACACAACGCACCAATCTTGGTTGCACCAATATAGAAGATATCACAAAGTGTTGCAAACTCTTTGATATCAATGTCACATTCTGGTGCTTGCAATCCATATCCTAAACGTGCACCATCGACAAACAGTGGTATCTTATGGTCCAGACATACTTGGTATAGATCCATCATTTCCTGTTTAGAATACAAAGTACCATACTCCGTTGGATATGAAATATATACCATACCGGGTTGTACCATATGATCCTTATAAGGACTTTGTTGAAACGAAACTAGATAATCATTAACTTGGTGTGCTTCAAGTTTTCCACAGTGTCCCTCTAGGGCTAATATTTTATTACCAGATGCTTCAATAGCTCCTGCTTCCTTGACACTAATATGCCCTGTATCAGCTGCTATAACCCCTTCATACGGTTTTAAGATACTACTAATTACAATTTTATTAGTCTGAGTACCACCAGTCAGTAATGTGACATCTGCTTCAGGGATATCAAAATGGTCTTTAATCGCTTTAATTGCTCTATCTGTATAGGAGTCAAACCCATAACCCGATTCCTGCTTCATATTCTCCTTCATGAATCTTTCTAATATCGATTCATGACATCCTTCAAGGTAATCGTTCTCAAATGAAATCATGTATTTGTCTCCTATTTTAATATTTTATATTCTATTATCATACCTTTGTAGCGTTAAAAATGAAACCCTTGATTTCGAAGTTTTTATTCAATTACTTCAGTAAGAGTATGTGAAATATTAAAACACTCTTAACATGTGAATTTATAGACTTAAATAAGTATTCTTTTTTTTATGTTAAATAAAATATCTTTATGTGTTAAAAGTAAAGACTTTAGTTTCTATGTTATGATTTATTAGAAAAGAGGAAATTACTACTATGGAAATACTACGAAATAATATCGATGCTTACAGGAAAGACATCAATCGACTCAATGTTGAATCTTTCCCCAGTAATGAGCGTCGTGATTTAACACTACTTTATGAGGATGAAGGAGAATCCAGTGATATCTTTGTACTTACAAATGACGGAGAATTCATTGGATTTGCAATCGTACTACTTACACCTTCAATTGCTCATCTCATCTACTTTGCAATCGAAGAAGACCATCAATCCAAAGGTTATGGATCAATAGTCCTACAACACCTTATGGATACCTATGACATCCCACTTATTGCAGATGTTGAAGCACCCTTAGAAGAAGCTGAAGATTTAGAACAACGCCTTCATAGAATTCACTTCTATCACAGAAATGGCATGCTCATGACTGAAATACGATACAAATGGCGTGGTGAAGACTATGTCATTCTATCCAGTGAACCCACTGTTGAAAAAACAGACTTTAATAAGTTTTGGGGTGACTTAGAAAAAATTAACCCTGACCTTATACATTATTGATCTTGATTCAATATCTCCCAATAAATATAATACGAAGTTCACTTAGAGAAAACATGCCTCCATCATAATTTGATGGAGGCATGTTTTCGATAATATAAATTTTAATCACTACTTGAAATCCAAATCCTAAATGCCCATAGAAACATTACAAGGAATACTAACATCGAATAAATAGATCCTAAATGAAGCCTGGACTCATTTAAGATGAGAAACAATAACCCTATAAGTAATAATAACGTTGCTTTTAATTTGTGATTCATAAAGTCACCTTTCATAGTTAGTTTTCTCTCAGGGATTACACATTTATAATCTGTGTTTCAACTTTTAAAATACTACAAATTACTGCCCGAAAATTTCATTGCGTAGTTTAATACCCGTGCTAGTATCAGCAAGTCCACCAGTACCAGTCTCTTTAAACTTGCTTGGCATTTCAAGACCTACACGGTACATTGTTTCAATCACTTCATCAGCCGGAATACGACTACAGATGCCCGCTAGTGCTAAGTCTGCCGATACTATGGCTTGGGTTACACCCAATACATTACGCTTCACACAAGGCACTTCTACAAGTCCTGCAACAGGATCACAGATTAAACCTAACATATTTTTAATGGTCATAGAACATGCTTCGATACACATTTCTACACTTCCACCCATAACATCAACGATAGCAGCAGAACACATTGCTGCAGCACTTCCAATCTCAGCCTGGCAGCCGCCTTCAGCTCCACTAATAGAAGCATTATTAGCAATAACATATCCTACACCAGCTGCTGTAAATAGAAAGCGAACTTGTTGTTCTAATGTTAAATCATGTTCCTCTATTAAAGCATGAAGTACTCCAGGTAATACACCTGCACTACCTGCTGTTGGAGTTGCACAAATTAAGCCCATCGCTGCGTTTACCTCATTGGTTGCAATTGCATTTCTACTAGCACGAGCAAGCAGTGTACCTGTCAATGGTTTCTTCGTTTTAATATACTCATCCATCTTACGAGAATCACCACCACTTAAACCAGTAGTAGAATGAACTCCCTGTATCCCAATCTCAACACTTTGTAACATGGTATGTAGTTGTACTTCCATTTTATTCCAGATTACTTCATAAGAATCATTAGAAAGATACATTTCATACTGAATCATCGCTTCAGAGAAAGAATCGTAATTGTGAACATAAGCAATGAGATCTTTAATTGAATTAATCATGGTATACCTCCACAATATCTTTAGGTATAAAGATCACCTTATGAATATCTTTAAACTCTTTTATTTGATTCACAGCATCTAAATCTACTGCATCATCAACTTCTATCATCATACTGGCATCACCACCCTTAGCATTGCGTTGAACACTCATACTAGAGATATTAATATTCAATTCACTTAACACATTGGCTACATTTGAAATCATTCCTGGTGTATCTTGATGTTCAATAAGTATTGTTGAAATACCACTTGAAATATTTACTTGAGTATCATTAATCATACTAATTTTAACACTACCACCACCAATGGATGACCCCGTTACACTTACACGATTGTTATCTTCATCATACATAATCATTTGAACTGTATTGGGATGTTCTACTTCATCTGCTAATGGAATAAACTTAAAGTCCAATCCATTTTGTTGTGCTATCAACATCGCATTAGGAATATTAGAGTTCTCAGTACTCATACCCAAAATACCACCAACCAGTGCAACATCAGTTCCATGTCCCTTGTATGTTTCAGCAAACGAACCAAAAAGATAAAACAATACTTTCTTTGGTTCTTTTTCATTAATTAACCGTGCTATATTACCTAATCTTACGGCACCTGCTGTATGGGATGAACTGGGTCCTACCATTACTGGGCCAATAATTTCAAACAACGAATTATATCTTTTTGTCATGTTTATACCTCATAATAATTTTAATTATACATCATGGAATCGCACAAAAATTATGTTTCACTAATAAATACTGCTGGGTATTCACACTTTAGTAGATTTCCTTGAATTAGTAGAACTATTTGTGCAAATCCTAATAAAACTTAGCGTATAGTAGGCCATATCATAAATTTACCCTGTGTCCATACACAGGGTAAATAGTTTATTTTATTAATGATTACACAATTGATTTAAGTACATGAACAGCAAGATCATGATCTTCTTGTGGTGTTAAACCCGTAACCGTAAGTGCACCCAAAATAATTCCTTCTTCATTAAGTATAGGAACTGATCCAGCGGTTAGTGTCATGTCTGCATTATCATAGGCATATTTATCTAAAAAAGCCTTCTGATCGTATTTATTTTTCTCAGCAATAGCAAACGATGACTGTGCAAAAGCAAGCACTACATTACGTTTACGTTCAATCCATTTTACTTTATCGAAACTCAATCGTGGATCCATAAAACTTAAAAGCGTACGCTTAGTATCATGAACCTCATAAGCTATAATCAGATTATTCTCAGTAATGTAGTTATTAAAAGATGTAGCAATTTTAGTAAGTTCACTAATTGAAATAGTATTCATTAATCAATACCCAATACATCTTTAACTTTAGTAGTTATGGACTGTACTTGGACACCATAAATGATTTGATAACTATTTCCACCAATGACTGATCCCAATGCTTCAAGATCATTCATCCATGCAGATTCAGGAACTACAAGACTTGGATCAGCTACGGTCACTCTTAAACGTGAAGCACAGTTGGTAACACTAACAATATTGTCTTTACCACCAAATGCCTCTACAATACGTACTTCTAATGCATCCTTATCGGAACCATCTTTAGTACCCTCTTTAATAGCCTTATATTCTTTTTTAGTCATTAAATCAACATTACCATCATCACCACGTCCAGGTGTTTTCAGATTTAATTTTACAATTGCAATTTTAAATACAAAGTAATAGACCGCAAATGTAATTGGTAATAAGAAGATTAAACTCATCGCATGTACCTTTTGTGGTTGGAATAAGTTTGGAATCATAAAGAGAAGCGCAGTACCATTAATTGATATTGCAAACACTTCTGCAATCACATAAGCTAGTCCACAAAGTGGTGCATAAATAAAGAAATATAGCACTGGAGCTAAGAATAGGAAAGTATATTCAATAGGCTCTGAAATACCAACAAGTGCTAATGTAAATACAGCTGGAATTAATACAGCAGCAACTCGTTTTTTATTTTCTGGTTTGGCAACTTTATACATTGCAAATGCTGCCCCAGGAAGTCCTGCTAATTGGAATAGAAGACGTCCATTGGTAAAGTTACGAACTAGATATCCTGTAGCTGTAGCACTTGCTGCCTGACCATTCATAATATTTTTAACACCTTCAAATAACACACCATCAATCATCATTGTTCCACCAACGGCAGAGTACTCAATTGGGAATGCAATTAAGTGGTGTAATCCTAACGGTAACAAGACCTTGTCTAATGTACCAAATACGAATGTTCCAAATAGTCCGGATCGACCTATAAAGCCTGTAATTGCCCCAAGTCCTGCAGCAACAATTGGCCAAGCGTAGTATGTAACAACAGCTAATGGAATAGAAATCAGAGTTAATAACATAATCACTGTTTTAGTTCCTGCAAAGAAACCTAACATTGCTGGCAATTCTGTATCAACAAATTTATTATGAATCCATGCCGTAATTAACCCTGTTATGATACCTGAGAAAATCCCCATATTTAAGGTGAAAATCCCCAATGATGAACTCCATAAACTGTTGAATTGTAGTGCAGCTTCTTGGTTCATACCAGTACTTAATAAAGCGTCAACAGTAGTTGTTTCAGGAGTCCATCCTTGTTGTCCTGCAAACCCTTGAATACTGACCATATAACACATATACAGTACTACAGCACCAAATGCTGCCCAACCCTTTTCTTTCTTAGCTAAAGTAAAGGCAATACCAATCGCAAACCATAATTGCAGATTGTTCATAAACATAAAACCAAGATCTGTAATCATTGCGAAGATTCCATGAACTATTGAACCTTCTGGTAGGATATAGTTTGTAAACGCACTACCAATACCTACGTAAAAACCTACAAGTACCAATAAGATAATAGGTACCATCATCGCTCCTGAGAAACTCTGGAGTTTATCTTGTATTTTCTTTAACATCATACTTCCTCCTTTTGATACATTCATAATACAGTATGTAAGCACTATCAAAAAGCGTCCAATAGATACATCAATTACCCAATCAATGTGGCAACTATTGTTACTTGGTAATCAATTTCTCTATGGCAATGGCATAGATCTCAGTTGCTTTCAATAATGAGGAGACTGCCATCTTCTCATTGGACATGTGAGGTCTTGGGTCTTCACCTTCGAAGGTTGCCCCAAATGCGACACCTGCATCTAAAACACGCGCATAAGATGCACCACCCTTGGTAAGTGTTTGCGCAAAATCGCCTGTAACATCCTGATATGCAGCTTGTAAAGTTGTAATTAGTTCACTATTCTTAGATACAAACAAGGGATTCATGTTTTTAATCAACTGTACTTCAAAATCATACTGTACACCGAGGCTATCGATTTGTTTTAAGATTTCATCTTTGGTAATCGAAATCGGATAACGTACATCAATGCATAACTCATAACCATCTTCCACAGTATTTAAAGACATCATACATACACTAAGATCTAACATTTCTTCATGACTCAATGCCAATCCGATACGCTCTCCTTTATAATCATTATTTAATTTCTCACTAATGAATCGATTCACTCGTGAATTTTTATTAAAAGTAGATTTATTAAAATACTCATCAATGGCATTTTTACCACGTTGTGGATTTCTTGAAAGGTGTTTATCTCCAAGATAGCTTTCTCCATTAACCTTAAATTCATGACATAAAAAATTTAAACGTGGGGAAGATTCGTAGACATCCACAACACTCTCTTTAAAACGAAGTGCTAATTGCATAACTCCCATTTCCCCATTAACAATTGGAAAGTTTCCATCTGGTGAGAAACCAAAGATGGGCTGAGGATTATGTTTAAAGTAGTATTCCATACATTCCCAAGTTGTCTCTTCTGCACCACCTACTATAACCCTAACTGAACGCTTGTGAATTTTTACGTTCTCGTATGCTATTTTTGCAGCATATAAAGCTCCTATTAAGGGACCCTTATCGTCATTGACACCACGACCATACATCACACCGTCTCGGATATCCATTTTGAAAGCTTCACTTATCCAATCCTGTTCCTGTGCCTCAACAACATCAATATGTGCTAAAACTCCGATATACTCATCATAATCACCCAATTGGGCTGAAATTGCATACCCTTCATGGTCCTTGACTTTAAAACCCAAACTCTCAGCAATAAGCATAAATGCATCCATTGCAAGGCGAATTTGCTTCCCAAAAGGCGCATTTACTTCTGCAGTACTAAGATCTCTAACACTTGGAATCGCGACCAATGTTGCGATATCTTGAATTATGTTTTCTTCCAGATTACTAATTTTTGATTTATACATAAATACCAACTTTCTATATGATACAATATCCCAAGAGGTGAATTATTGTGAATAAACGACTTGCAGAAATTATATTAATTCTACTAAAATACGAAGACTTCATTACAATTGATCAAATTGCTGAAACTCTAAAT
>DEPV01000035.1:0-19705 GCA_002358955.1 Erysipelothrix sp. UBA3383
GTTTTACGGGTAGATACTTATTAATTAATGTGAGGATATAAACTATGAAAAAAACAATGTTATCAGGAATTAAACCATCAGGACAATTAACCCTGGGAAACTACATTGGAGCTTTGATTCCATTTGTAGAAAATCAAGATGAATATGATTTAAAAGTATTTATAGCAAACTTACACTGCATCACCATTCCAATTGATCCAGTGGAACTTGAAACAAACCTTAAAGATGCATTGGCATTTTATTTAGCAGTAGGACTTGATCCTAAGAAGGCAACCATCTTCTTACAATCCGACATTCCTGAAATTGCACAATTGGGATTTATTTTAGCGACGCAAACCTACATGGGTGAGTTAAACCGTCAAACACAATATAAAGACAAACGTGAGACTGAAGAATCACTATCAGCTGGATTTTATACTTATCCAACACTGATGGCTGCAGATATCTTGGTTCACTTAGCGGATTTTGTACCTGTTGGAGAGGATCAAAAACAACACGTTGAATTAACACGTGATGTTGCAACGCGCTTCAACAACCGTTTTGGAGACACCTTTAAAATACCAGAACCAGTCATTCCTAAAATGGGGGCACGTATTATGTCACTTAGTGATCCAAGTAAGAAAATGAGTAAATCTGATACGGAAGGGGATAAGGGTGTTATTTACCTTAAAGAAGACCTTAAAAAGACCCGTAAGAAGATTATGTCAGCAGTTACTGATGGTCTTAATAAAGTGCAATACGATCCTGAAAACCAAGCAGGAATCTCAAACTTATTAACCATCTATGCCGTTTTAAAACAAATTAGCATTAAAGAGGCAGAAAGCTACTTCTCAGAGCACCAATATGGAGGCTTTAAGAAGGAAGTTGCCGATGTTGTGTGTGAAAGATTAGAAGTCATTCAAACACAATATCAAAAATTGATTGAAAGCGACCTTTTAGACAGCGTTCTTGATGAGGGTCAAAAGGCACTCAGACCCCTAGTACAAGCTGTTTTAGCAGATGTCCAAAATAAAATGGGCTTGGACTGGAAACGTTAATCTGAATTTTCTCTATTAAAATCATACTGAACACTGTATAATAAAAGCAAAAGGAGGTAATGAAATGATCATACTGTATACATCACCTGGATGTGCTTCATGTCGTAAAGTGAGACAATGGCTCAATGAAAGAAACCTTAAGTTCATCGAGAAGAATATCTTCTCAACACTTTTGTCAGATATTGAAATTAAAAATATCCTGATGCGAAGTGAGAACGGTACTGAGGACATCATTTCAAAACGCTCTAAAATTATGCAAGACTCACAGATTGATTTGGAGGAATTATCAATGAATGAATTGATTACATTCATTCAAAGACACCCTTCAATTTTAAAAAGACCAATCATAATGAATGAGAGATCTTTCCTAGTAGGGTATGATGATGAAGAAATAGATGCCTTCCTTCCAGTAGAATTAAGAAATATTAACAGACATTTACTGAATGAAGAGTAATGAAAGAGTGATTTAAATGAAAGTTTTAGTAGGTTTATCAGGCGGGGTTGACTCCGCTGTAGCAGCATATATCTTAAAAGAGCAGGGGCATGATGTCACCTGCGCTTTTATGCGTAATTGGGACTCATTAACTAATAATGATATTATGGGTAACCCAACCATCAATGATGATCAATGTTCTCAAGAGGTTGACTATGAGGATGCACTGAAGGTTGCAAACCATTTGGGATTGCCATTACTTCGTGTTGATTATGTTCAAGAGTATTGGGAAAATGTATTCTCATCATTTTTAAAACAAACAGAAAAAGGGTTTACTCCAAACCCTGATATTTTGTGCAACCAATTTGTTAAATTCGATGCGTTCTTTAAGTTTATGGATGAGAATGGCTATGATGCCCTGGCAACAGGACACTACGCGATTACTCGCGATGGTACGATGTTTAAAGGTTTGGATCATAATAAAGACCAAACATACTTTTTATCACGTGTAAATCCAGCCGTTTTAGACCGTGTGCTATTTCCATTAGGTGGTTTATCAAAACCGGAAGTGCGTGAAATTGCATTAAAACTGGATCTACCAGTAGCAACTAAGAAAGATTCAACGGGAATTTGTTTTATTGGAGAACGTCAATATAAAGACTTCCTAAAAAACTATTTAACAGATGTTGAAGGGGATATTATCGATGTTGATACAGGACAGGTCTTAGGACAACACTCCGGTGTTATGTTCTATACGATTGGACAACGTCATGGCCTTAATATCTCAGCCCATGTGGGACCTTGGTTTGTAGTAGGTAAGGACATGAGTTCAAATGAGCTTTATGTTGGTAAGGGTGATGATCATCCAAAACTGTTTGCTAGTCGTGCCATCATTGGTGATTTAAACTGGTTTAGTAAAAATAAAGAAACACGTGATGTTAAAGCAAAATTCAGATACCGTCAAAAAGATTTGGATGTGAATATTAAACACCTTGAAGATGGTACTTTAGAAGTAATCATGTTAGAACCTGTGAAATCAGTAACATTAGGACAAGAAGCTGTCTTTTATGATGGTGAGGAAGTTCTAGGAGGCGGACAAATTGTTCGTGTCTTCAATACTGAAGGGGAAGAGGTACTCTATGATAAGGTCGCGTGATATTGACCAAAAGCGCTTTTCCTTTACTAAAAAACAGAGTATTTTCCTGCTACTACACTATTTTGTAGGTTACATGTTTGTTTACCCTGTGATCGTATTATCATTAAGTCGACTGGTTTACACCGATTTAGAGCAAACTCATCCGAAGTTTTTAACAGGATACATCTTGTTTATGATTTTAAGTACACTTGCAATCGTTAAAGATCCATTAAAAAGAAGTTTCAATCATTTTAAAAACAACTTAAGATTAAACCTTAATAAAGTATTGAAGAACTTTGGACTGCTGATGCTTTATAATTTCTTTATTGCAATGGTATTAACTTATGTTTTTAAATTGAGTGATCCTGCAGAGAATCAAATTCAAATTGAACAAATGGTTCAAAATGCAATGATGCCAATGTTTCTATCAACGGTAATCTTTGCACCTATTGTAGAAGAGATTATCTTTCGTGGGGTTTTATATCAAAACCTGCGTAGTAAAAAGTGGTTCTACATACCTATGGCAATATCCATTCTTATCTTTGGAGGCATGCACTTAATTGCAGGCTTTGAAGCAGGCAATGGCATTAAAGAATTCTTATACCTCTTCCAATATGGGGGTATGGCATTCTTTATGATCCGTGCTATGGAAAATACTGATACCATCATTGGTTCGATGGGGGTTCACTTCCTCAATAATGCACTGGCATTTTCAGCCATTGTAGCAACACTGATGATTATCATCTAAACACTCTTACAGGAGTGTTTTTTAAAAGGGAAAATTGTGTATAATAAAAACAATGATTCCTTCAAGTCAGTACGTATTTATAGAAAGCAGAGGAGATGATCCATGATTGAAAGTATAAAAGGTTTGGTAATGGTTAAAATCTTTGTGAGTGAGAGCTCTGGTTTTGGTATCTTTAAGGTATCTTTTTCAAACTCATCACAAAAACCAGTGACAATCAAAGGTCCTTTAAGTGATTTAAAAATGGATCACACTTATGAGTTTTTTGGTAATTACATTGAAGATCGTAATTATGGGCTTCAATTTGCAGTAGACCACTATGAAATGATCTTACCTACCCATACTGACTTTATTGTTAAGTATCTATCAGGGCCATCATTTCCTGGAATTGGTAAGATTACAGCCCAGCGCATCGTTGAAAACTATGGTGAATTGGTCCTGGATGATATTAAGTCAGGGACTGTTGATCATTTGGAAGTTAAGGGTCTAACTCAAGCTAAGGCACAAAGCATCATAGAAACCATCAAAGGTTTTGATGGCCAAGATGATCGTGTCAGTTTCTTGCTAGCCCATGGTTTAAGTAATAAACAAATCATCGCCATCAATAAGGTTTATGGTGAAGATAGTGTAGAGCACATCAAAAACAATCCCTATGACATGATTGAAGAGGTCCCAGGGATTGGTTTTAAGATTGCTGATAAGATTGCGATGAGCATTGGATTTGAACTAGATTCTTATGAGCGTCAATATGGATTTCTATTGGATCAGTACCAACGCATTGTATATGGCGAGGGACACTCTTACATCGATGAGTATGAATTTCGTCAAATGTGCTCTGAAGAATATCAATCCGTACTGGATGCACTGATTGATGATCAAGTCTTAATCTCAGAAGATGGACGTTTATACCACCATACACAGTACGAAGCAGAAACTCACATTGCTGATTTTATTCTGAATTTTAATCATGATGAAACACAATACTATCTGAATGATTTAGAACAGAAAATCAGTGATGTTGAACAACGTTTGAACATTACCTTTGATAGCATTCAAAAACAAGCAATCGAACAATTCTTCAATGAGGATGTTTTAGTACTGACAGGAGGTCCTGGTACGGGTAAATCGACTTTACTCTCAGGGATCATCACCCTTTTACAAAACAACTTCCCACGTACCAATATTGCAATGTGTGCCCCTACAGGGCGTGCTGCAAAACGCTTGGAAGAACTGACTAATGTACAAGCCAGTACCATACACTCTTTATTGAAGTGGGATTTAGAAGGCAATGTCTTTGGTATGGATGAAAATAATCCACTGGATTGTGACATCATCATCGTTGATGAGTTCTCAATGGTTGATTTATGGCTCTTGCATAAACTCTTTTTAGCATCAACACACGTCAAGAAATTCCTTTTTGTAGGTGATAAAGATCAAATCCCATCAGTAGGACCGGGCTTTGTACTGGGTGATTTTATCGCTTCTAAAGCCATTCCGGTGATTACATTGGATCGAAACTACCGCCAAGAGGCAGGAAGTGAGGTTGTTGACCTTGCTTTAAACTTCAATCAAGGCCATCTAGATCTATCACAATACTCAAATGATGTTAAATTCTATGACTCACGTTATGGCAGTGTTAAAGATATTGTCTTAAAGGTAGTCCAATCAGCCCTTGATAAAGGCTATACCTTACAAGACATCCAAGTCTTAGCACCCATGTATGCAGGACCATCAGGCATTGATAACCTGAACTACTTCTTACAGCAGATGTGCAATCCTTTTGATGAGGATAAAGAACAGATTCAAGTAGGGACTAAAATCTTTAGAGTGGGTGATAAGATGTTGCAACTTAAAAATCAGGCTGATGATTTTGTCTTTAATGGTGATATTGGTACTTTAGTAGCGATCGATGATCGTACCTTGTTTGTAGACTTTGGTTCAAACTTAGTAGAATATGAACCCTCTGACTACATTAACCTCAGTCATGCTTATGCACTATCCGTCCATAAGGCACAGGGGAGTGAGTATCCAATCGTCATTCTTGTTGCAAGTAAAGCCTTTAGTTTAATGCTTTCAAGACGACTTTACTACACCGGGATGACACGTTCATCAAAATCCTTAATTCTGACGGGGGAGCTTGATGCATATGAAATTGCAATGGACAATCATCAAGAATCCATACGCCAAACAAGTTTAAAGCAAAGATTGGAAAAGACCATTTAAAACTTATTTAAAAGTGGTATTATAGTACTAATGGAGGATGAATACATGAAAATTTTAGTTACGGGTGGAGCCGGGTATATTGGAAGTCATACCTTGGTTGAATTAATTCAAGATAAACATGAAGTTGTAGTGTTTGATAACCTATCAAACAGTTCATTAATTGCTTTAGAGCGAGTCGAAGCAATCACAGGAAGTAAAATTCCTTTTGTTGAGGGAGATCTTCTTAATAAAGATGAGATCGCTCAAGTATTTAAAGATCATAAAATTGATGGTGTTATTCACTTTGCTGCACTAAAGGCAGTAGGTGAGTCTGTTGCAAAACCATTAAAATATTACAGCAACAACATTACAGGAACATTAAACCTGTGTGAAGCGATGAATGATGCGAATGTTAAAAACATCATCTTCTCATCATCAGCTACAGTTTATGGAGATCCACATACAGTTCCAATTACTGAAGATTTCCCATTAAGTACAACAAACCCATACGGTTCTACAAAACTATTTATGGAACAAATCTTACAAGATTTAAATGTTGCAGATAAAGATTGGAATGTTGTTTTACTACGTTACTTCAATCCAATTGGTGCACATGAGTCAGGAACCATTGGAGAAGATCCAAAAGGAATTCCTAACAACTTAATTCCATACATTACACAAGTTGCAGTTGGTAAATTAAAAGAACTTGCAGTCTTTGGTAATGACTACGATACCATTGATGGAACTGGAGTTCGTGATTATATTCATGTTGTTGACCTTGCAAAAGCACACGTTGCATCATTAAAACGATTTGAAAAAGGAACTGGAATCTCAATCTATAACTTAGGTACAGGTACAGGATACTCCGTATTACAAATGGTAGATGCGTTTGCTAAAGCAAGTGGTCAAGACATTCCTTATGCAATTAAAGATCGCCGTCCTGGTGATATTGCATCATGCTATGCACGTGCTGATAAGGCGCTTGCTGAACTGGGCTGGAAAACAGAATACGACTTAGAGCGTATGTGTACTGATTCATGGCGCTGGCAAAGTCAAAACCCTAATGGTTACGAATCATAATTAAAAACTAACTTATATTACATAGTGAACAAAGCATCATTCTTAACTGGGTGGTGCTTTTTATTATAGTATCAAGGCTAAGGTAACTACTCCCACCTAAATTATATTAGTATATGATTTTAAACATTATATCATTTGTGATATAATGTAATTAATGAAAAAGGGAATTAGGAGGTAAAATGAGCACATGTAAAACCATAGATATGACTGATAAGTTAAAAAAGCAATTGTTAAGTCTAAAGAAGAAAGATAAGGATTTATATGGTAAAGTATTAGCTGCAATACATTCACTCAAAACTTATAGATTTGAATCAAACACTTTGGTGACTAAGAAAATTGAGAAAGATATTTAAGAATTGAAAATCGACCAAAATAATAAATTTATTCGTGTTTTTTATCGAGAAGACAAAGAATCAATTATATGTTTAGAGCTTCTAGAAAAAAAATCTAACAAAATACCAAAACAAATAATTAATAATTTAAGGATGATAAATAAAAAATAGTATTCTCCTATTAAAATGCTAGGAGAGAAGGAGTAATAATAAGGATGGAAAAAGAAATAAAAAATCTGACATCATTTGATGATTTCCTTGTGGAAGAGTTAAAAGATTCAGAAACAAGAGAAATATTCGAAAGAGAGTACTTAAAAATTCAATTGGTTAATGAAATAGTTAATTTAAGAAAGAAATCTAATATGACACAATTAGATTTAGCTAAAATTTCAGGTATACCTCAGAGTAATATTAGTAGATTTGAAAGTGGAAAGGTCGAACCCACATTAGATTTTCTTGAAAAGATAGTAGCTAAATTAGGATATAAAATTAATTTTAATTTAGAAAAAATGAGTGAATAATTCAGACTTAAGAAAAAAGCCTGTTTTCATAATCCGTTTATAATAAGTCGCCAATTGCAATAAACAGGTCGATTTACAATAAAAAATCATTCTGAAATTATAGTGTGGACATTCGAAAAAGAATGTTGTATAATTAATTAGCATTTATAGGCGTTGATTGTATATCTCTTGTAGATTACAACCGCTCATGAAAGGTTTAAGCGATTTTAGGATCCACCTTCTTATGGCGAGTCTTAGGCACAATGAAGGAGGTGTACTATGTACGCAATTATTGAAACTGGCGGAAAACAAATCCGTGTTGAAAAAGGGCAAACAATCTATGTTGAAAAACTAGATATCGCAGAAGGCGAAAGCATCGTTTTCGATACAGTTGTTGCTGTTAAAAACAGAACTCTACGTGTTGGATCACCATATGTAAAAGGTGCTTCAGTTACTGCTACTGTTGATAAACAAGGTAAAGGTAAGAAAATCACTGTATTTACATACGTATCAAAAAAAGGTTCTACACGTCGTAAACAAGGTCACCGTCAACCATATACTAAGTTGACAGTTACTGACATCGTTTCATCTTCATAAGATGATTCAGGTCGAAATTGTTAAAAACAATGGTGTTTATCAAAGCATTCAAGTCAGTGGTCATGCTTATTCAGGCGAACCGGGTTTCGATCTGGTCTGTGCTGGTGTCAGCAGTATAATGACAGGAGCTTTAAATGCATTTGATGAAATGGATGACTCAGTCAATCTAACTTTAACAAAAGAACCATTGATTCAAATCGATATTCAAACTCCAAGTGAGTTAAACCAAAAATTAATCGAGTTTGTTCATATCCAACTGAAAACAGTCGAATATGCATATGCTCAAAACATTGAAATCCATGAAAAGGAGGTTACATCATGAAATTTCTATTAGATATTCAGTTATTTGCTTCTAAAAAGGGAGTAGGTTCTTCTAAAAACGGTCGTGATTCACACTCAAAACGTTTAGGTGCTAAACGTGCAGATGGTGAATTCGTATCTGGTGGATCAATCTTATACCGTCAACGCGGAACTAAGATTCACCCTGGAAACAACGTAGGAAAAGGTGGCGATGACACATTATTCGCTAAAGTTGATGGCGTTGTTAAATTCGAACGCATCAGCCGTACACGTAAATGTGTATCAGTTTACCCTGTTGCTTAAAAGAACAATCAATCCCCATTTCATAATGGGGATTTTTTAATGAGAGGAAGATGATTATGTTTGTTGATCGCGTTAATGTTGAATTAGTCGCCGGTAATGGTGGCGATGGAATGGCATCATTTCGCCGTGAAGCCTTTGTTCCACTAGGTGGACCTTATGGTGGAGATGGTGGTAATGGTGGCGATATCGTTTTTATAGCCGATTCTAATAAATCAACGCTTCTGGATTTACGCTACAATCGCGTTATCAAAGGAGCACATGGGATTCCTGGGAAAAATAAGAAAATGCACGGTAGAGATGCCGATCCTGTAGTTCTTAGAGTACCTGTGGGGACCATTGTCACCGATGTTGAGAAAGGCATCGTTATTGCCGACCTTACACGCCATGGTCAAGAAGAGATCATAGCTCATGGAGGTCGAGGGGGACGTGGAAACACCCGTTTTGCCACACCGCGTAACCCAGCTCCTAATTTTGCCGAAAAAGGTGAATTGGGACAAAGTTTAGAAGTGAGTATAGAACTTAAGTTACTGGCTGATGTTGGAATCATTGGATTTCCTTCAGTTGGTAAATCTACCCTATTATCAGTAGTGTCACGTGCAAAACCTGAAGTTGCTGATTATCACTTCACTACAATCGTACCAAACCTTGGTATTGCATCCAGTCAAGATGGCAGAAGCTTTGCAATTGCAGATATGCCAGGTCTGATTGAAGATGCTCACTTAGGTAAGGGACTGGGCCATGTATTCCTAAAACACATTGAACGTACTCGTGTACTGATTCATGTTGTTGATATGGGAGCAGAAGATGGTCGAGATCCACTTGAAGATTACAAAATCATCATGGAAGAGTTGGAACTGTATAATGCAGAACTGATGAAAAAACCAATGGTGATAGTGGCTAACAAGATGGACCTTGAAGGTGCTCAAGAGAATTTAGCACGCTTTAAAGAAGCTCATCCTGAGCTTGAAATCTTTGAATTGATTACCATGGTTGGTGAAGGTACTGAAAAACTTCTATATCGTGTTGCTGATATCTTGGATGAAACAGTGGATACCATTGTTGAGGAACAATCGGAAGAGGTTGTCTTCAAATATGAGAAACCACAACGTAAATTTGAGATCAATCGTATTGATGCTACGACATGGCGTGTTGGTGGTGAGTTAATTGATCGCCAATTCAGACAGTATGACTTTGCTTCAGAAGAGTCTGTCATTCAGTTTGGATTAGCTATGAAACGTGCTGGAGTGGATCAAGCATTGCGTGATGAAGGTGTTAAAGATGGCGATATGATCATTCTAGCGGATGTTCAGTTTATCTTTGATGAGGGAGATGTTCTAGAGTAGAAGGGTGATTGAATGATTCATTCATTAACAGGAACTATTTTAGAAATACCACAAGAACAAATTGTATTGGATACAGGACATAATTGCGCCTATGTTTTCTATGCACTTGATGTAGATCGAGTGCTGGGAGCATCAGGACGCTATTATGTCCATTTTCATTTGCGACAAGATCATTTGAGTCTCTATGGCTTTAAAGAACAGGCACAATGTGAACTTTTTAAGACCTTATTGCTGGTTAAGGGCATTGGTCCTAAGACTGCACTTAACATCTTAAATAAGAGCAGTTACAAGCAATTAAGAAAAGCCATTGCACAATCGGATGAGACACTTCTTTTAGCAATACCGGGTATTGGTAAGCGTATGGCATCACAGATCGTACTGGATTTAAAAGGGAAGATTCAACTGGAGGAACAAGCCTCTTTATTTTCTTATCAGGATGATGTCTTTGATTCACTCATAGCTATGGGATACACACAGATTGCTTGTAAGGAAGCTTACCTTAAGGTCAGTCCCGCAAGTCATCATGATGATAAATCACTGCTTCTTGAGATGTTAAGGGTGCTTAAAGAGGCTTCAATATGAATGATTACAATCTAAGACCTCAAAACTTAAGTGATTTTATTGGTCAAAAACATATGATTGATAATCTGAAAGTGTTTATACAAGCAGCACAACACCGTAATGAGGTCTTAGACCATTGTTTAATGCATGGACCTGCAGGACTGGGTAAAACAACCTTAGCCCATATCTTAGCCAATACGATGGATGCACAGCTCTTTAGCCTTTCAGCACTTGCTACCCACCATCAAGGGGACCTGATTGCAATGATGAGTGATCTTCAAAGGGGAGATGTCCTTTTTATTGATGAAATCCATCGCTTAAACAAACCACTGCAAGAAACACTGTATACCATCATGGAGGATTTCTATGTTGATATTACAGTGGGAAGCGATGAAAATGCTCGAAATGTACGACTGGATATTGAACCCTTTACACTGATAGGTGCAACCACTGAGCTCTCACAACTCTCCAAACCCTTTATTGATCGCTTTGGCATCCGTTGTAAATTTGAATATTACGATGAAATGGAGATTCACTCCATCCTGAAAAGAAGTTCGGAAATTATGATGTGTAACATCGACACAAATGGTATAATAGAAATAAGTAAGCGAAGTCGTGGAACACCACGAATTGCAAATCGTTACTTAAAAAGAGTCTGGGATTTTGCAACTGTATTCAACGAATCAATCATCACAGAAGACTATGCCATTTATGCTCTAGATCAGTTGAATGTTGATCAAAGGGGCCTTCATGACATTGAGATTCAATACCTTAAAGTACTCGTTGATCGATTTAACGGTGGGCCAGTAGGTATTGGAGCACTGTCCAGTATATTATCAGAAGCAATAGATACCCTGGAACATGTGTACGAACCCTATTTACTTCAAATAGGCATGATCAATCGAACACCAAGAGGAAGGGTTGCAACAGAGAAAGCCTATATACACTTAGGAATCCCTAAAGACTTAGACTAGGAGTTTTTATGAAAATTACAATTACAACCGGAGGCAGTGGGGGACATATCTTTCCTGCATTAACATTTGCTGATGGACTTAAAGACAATCATGAGATCAGTTTCATTGGAAATGATCACAAAATGGAATCATGGATTATTCCAGAACATGGCTATGACTTTCATGCCATTCACAACCAGGGTTTACAAGGCTCTAAATTAGACAAAGTTAAAGCTGTATTTGGCCAATTTAAAGCCATATCAGCTGCTAAAAAGATTCTAAAAGAGATTCAACCGGATTTAGTGGTATCTTTTGGTGGTTATGTCACCTTACCTGTAGTTATTGCAGCGGGAAAACTTGGCATTCGTGTCATGCTGCATGAACAAAATGCTTTAGAAGGTAAGGCTAACAAAATGGCAGCTCGTTATGCTAGTGATATTGTAACTTGCTATGATGAAAGCTTTAAAGGGGATGAGCGTGTGCGTTTCTTAGGTAATCCAAGAGCCTCTTTAGTCCATGAAGTCATTGATCATCAAGATACCTATAAAGAACTGGATTTACGAGAAGACTTACCACTGGTTCTTATGGTTATGGGATCACAAGGTTCAACCTCCATGAATACAATCTTCAAACAATACGTCAAAATTTTTGATGCTGAAGATTATCAAGTGGTTATTGTACCGGGTCCAACTAACATCGATGCCTTTATGGAAGGGATTGATACACAGCATCCCAACCTTAAAATTACAGGTTTTGTAAATCAAAAGGCACTCTTACCCAAACTTGATTTAATTGTATGTCGAGCAGGTGCTTCTACCATCGCTGAAATTCAGTCTTTTGGCATCGCATCACTCTTAATTCCATCACCCCATGTAGCTAACAACCATCAATACTACAATGCGAAAAGCCTTGAAGATAAAGATGCTTGTGTGCTAATTCAGGAACATGAATTAAATGGAAAACGCTTGAAACAGGAAGTATCAGACCTGATGAAGGATGCTGTTAAGCGTGAAAGTTTATCCAAGCATGTTAAAGCAATGGCAACACCAGATGCACTAAGTGATATGATTGCACTGGTTGAAAGTATTGCCCATGAATAAACGCAAACATGTACAATTGAATGAAAAAAGTGAAACGGTAGAACGCATCAAGAACAACCTTGATATCCATAAAAAGATGGAACGTAAAAGACGTCGCAAAAAATTATTAATACGCTGTCTCATGGTAATTCTTATAGGCTTGATGGCCTATGGTGTCTACCTCTTTGATCAAAGTGGACAATCACGCTATCAAACCATCAAAGTATCAGGGAATCAATACTATACTCAGGAAGAGATTATTGAAGCATCGGGTGTCACTGAGGGTTCACGTATGATTAGTAATCTACCCTTATTTGTACGCAGTCGAGTTAAAAAGCTGCCATTGGTTGAAAACACATCTGTAAATGTGTATTATATTAAAGGGTATTTGACCATTGATATTCAAGAGGTCAAAGCTGTTGCTTACAGTAAAGATGAATCCATCAAACTGTATTTTGCAAATGGGGAAGTCCGTGATGCTAATGCTCAGACCTTCGATATGATTGCAGGTTTGCCTTTACTCCATGATTTCACACCCGATAGCATCAAGCCGAAGTTTCTCCATGAACTCTCGGTATTGCCTGAAGAAACCTTCTTGGCAATCTCCGAAATCTACTCAGAACCGAAAGAATTAGTCGATTCTGCGATGAAAGTTGTCATGAATGGAGAATACTTGGTATATCTAAGCATTGAAACTTTACCTATGCTACGACAATATGCTACACTATTAAATAGAGCCGAAGAATACAATAAATGTATTGATATGATAGAATATGGTCCTAATGAAGAATCACAGACAGCCGTTGTAAGACGCTGTCAATAAACAAGCCTAAGGAGGAATTTTTATGCCTATAGAAAAAACAAATGAATTTGGTAAAATTAACGTTTCAAACGAAGCAATCGCAATGCTTGCTGGTGGCGTTGTAACTGAGTGTTACGGTGTTGTCGGTATGGCATCACAACAAGTCTTTAAAGATGGTCTTGCAGAACTATTGAAAGGTGAAAACTATTCAAAAGGAGTTATTGTACGATCCACTGAAGAAGGGTACGATCTTGATATCTATATTATCGTGGGGTATAATGTACGAATTTCAGAGGTTGTATTAGAAGTGCAAAAGAAAGTTAAATATATCCTAGAGAAGACTTTACAGTCTGAAATTAATTCAATTAACGTATTTGTTCAGGGTATAAAGGTCGTAAAATAATGAAAACTATAAATGGAAATGATTTTTTAAACATGCTGCAGTCGGGGGCAAACAACCTGACAAACCAACATCACGAGATTAATGCTCTGAATGTTTTCCCAGTACCTGATGGTGATACGGGAACCAACATGAACTTGACATTTACTTCAGGTTTAAACGATGCTCGTAAAGTCATGACTTCACACATCGGTCAATTATCAAAAACACTATCCCGTGGTCTTTTAATGGGAGCACGTGGTAACTCAGGTGTTATCTTGTCACAAATCTTTAGAGGGTTTGCACAAGGTGTTGAAGATTATAACGAAGTTAATGTAATGCAACTTGCAGAAGCGTTCCAAAAAGGGAAAGAAATTGCTTATAAAGCAGTTATGCGTCCAGTAGAAGGAACTATTTTAACAGTAGTTCGCGAGTCTTCACAAGAAGCTTATGAATATGTATTACAAAACAAAGACATTACAATCTTAGAATTCTTTGAATTCTTGGTTGAATCAGCAAACAAATCACTGGACAATACGCCAGAGCTTTTACCAGTTCTTAAAGAGGTTGGTGTTGTTGATAGTGGTGGTAAAGGGTATGTTGTTATTCTTGAAGGATTTGTAGCAGCACTTAAAGATGAGTCCATTGAACTTGTTGAATTAAGTGAAGAAATGGATATTTCTGCAGCTGATATGGATCACGATGAATTTGGTTACTGTACTGAATTTATCATTCGTCTGGAAGAAGATGCACCTAAAAACTATAACGAGAACACATTCCGCTCACAACTTGAAGCAATCGGTAACTCACTGGTAGTTGTAACGGATGAAGATCTTGTTAAAGTACACGTTCATACCTTAAAACCAGGAAATGCTTTAAACCTGGGACAACAGTATGGAGAATTTGTTAAATTAAAAATCGAGAACATGACTGAACAACACAACACAATCTTAGATGGTGCTGCAAGTGAGTCAAAATCACAACACAGCAAATATGCGATTGTATCTGTAGTTGCAGGACAAGGTATTGTGAAGATGTTCCAAGATTTACGTTGTGAACATATTATTTCAGGGGGACAGACAATGAACCCATCAACTGAAGACTTCATTGAAGTGATCAACAACATTAATGCAGATCACATCTTTATCTTACCTAACAACTCAAACATCATCATGGCTGCAAACCAAGTGAAGGATATCTTGGATGATCGTGACATTCACGTATTACCAACAAAGACAATCCCTCAAGGATTATCAGCATGTGTTATGTTTAACCCAGATGTTGATGTTGAAGAAAACCTGGAAGAAATGAATGAAGCAATTGCTCATACACGTACAGGTCAAGTTACTTATGCAATCAAAGATACCAGCTTTGAATCCATCGTGATCAAAGAAAATGATTTCATGGGTCTTGCAGAGAACAAAATCGTTGAAACTGATGTGAAACGTGATGTTCTTGCTCAAAAACTAATTAAACACTTAATCACAGAAGACAGCGAACTTGTAACACTGATTACAGGTGAAGATGTTACTGATGAAGAGCAAGATGCATTCGTAGAATACATTGAAGCAAACTACGATGTTGAAGTTGAAGCAACACGCGGTGACCAACCGGTATATGCTTACATTATCGGAGTAGAATAATATAAAATCTTAAGATCTTAAACTCTTTATGAGTCTAAGATCTTTTTCTATGTATAAAATGTTAAAATTATTTAGGAAACATGATGTATATCGACTATATAATAGTGGAGGTGCATCATGGATGAACAATTAATTAAATTAGGAATAACATTGGGTGAAATTATCTCAAGAAATACGGTTAGTATGGTAAGTACGAGGATCGAAGCTGCAAAATTAAAGAAGAATCAGGAAGAACAAGCACTCGCATATACTGAAATCATCAATAACCTACTTGCCGATAAGGAAGATCTGGTGACTATTACTCGGGAATACAAGCAAGAAATTGATAATGTTGTCATAAGTGATAGTGATATTGAGTATTTACACAATACTTTGGAACAATTCTTGGTAATCTTTAGATCGTTCTCTTCTAAAGGAGAAGAGCATAGCAGTGAATTGGCCCAGGTAATTCAACTTCTGAATAAAGATACTCTGAAGACGATGCAATTATTAGGGTTTAACTATAAAGAAGCCATCGGTATTCCACTAACCCAATCTTGTAGTGATTTTATTAGAAACAAACTTACAACTAATAAACATTCAAAACATAGTCGTAAGTAAGCATTCAACCTAATTTAAAAGAATACTGATTTATTCTTTTAAATTGGGTTTTAATTTGTATAAGACGTTTATCTTCCTTTATTGAATAGCAGTACAAAATACATCAAACTATAATAACTCACCCTGCTAGGACTGTATAAAAAGGGCTTAATGTTGTATAATAACACGTAGGTGATAAACATGAATTTATGGGAAAAATTAGAGTCTATGGACTTACCGGTAAACGACCGGAAATTAATAGAAAATGCGTTTATTCATTCATCTTATGTGAATGAAGCAGATGTACCACTTGAAGATAATGAGCGACTTGAGTTTATGGGAGATGCTGTACTGCAGATTTGTGTCAGTGAGCGTCTTTTTAAACATGAAGACAAGTTATCCGAAGGGGATATGACTTTATACCGTGCACGTCTTGTTAATGAGAAAGCACTGGCTGGTTATTCTTTAAAGTTAGAATTGAATCAATACTTAAAATTGGGTCTTGGAGAAGAGAAACATGGCGGAAGAAACCGTGTATCGATTGTTGCAGACCTTTTTGAGAGTTTTATTGGATCACTCTATCTTGATAGTGGAAAAGTATCCGTTGATAAAGTACTGGATTTAGTCTTTGAAGATATCTTTGATAATCTTGAAGATTTAGGCATTACCGATTATAAAACCAAACTGCAAGAGTTTATTCAATCAGACTCACGTAAAGCAGTAACTTATGAAGTGATTAATGTAGAAGGACCTAGCAACGCACCTGTATTTGAGGTCGTTGTTAAACTGGACCAACTTATTTTTGGAACAGGACAAGGATTGAGTAAAAAGAAGGCAGAGCAAAAGGCTGCTCAGGATGCTTTCAATAAATTAGTGAAATAGAAAAGAGGGGAATGTATGTTAGATTTATTAGAACGTATTGAACTTGATGCAGCTTACTTACCGTATTTTGCACAAGCTTCAGTGGTGCAAGTGGATTACAATACCGTTGAAGAACACCTTGCATTAACATTATCAATTCCCAAAGCACTACCGTATGGTGTGTATCGCGAATTTGTAAAGAAAATTGGACGTTATACTATGACATCCGTTGACTTAGAAATCCAATCACATGCTTCTGATTTGGATTTTTTAAACTTGAGTTCATATATTAACGATATGGTTCATAAACATAATTTTGAGATTTTAAAAGATGCAGGCTATAACTATCATGATGATACTTTAAAGATTCTGTGTATTGATCTTGAGCATGAACATAAAGTTAATTTACTGCTTGAACGATTGGATGTCGCTATGCAAGGGGTTGGAATTCATCTTGAGTATTCCGCTTCTGTTAAGGTTTTATTAGAACCTGAGATTGTTGAAGTAAAAGCTGCTCCTAAACAAGTACAGCCAGAGCGACAAACAGGAAATACATTTACGAAACGATTATCAAAGAAAGATCAGTACAATTTAGTACCGATGAACGTTCTTACTGAAGAGGCTACTGCAATTGCAGTCATCGGTAAGATTTTTGATGTGGATGTGCGTGAGACTCGTACCGGTAAATTTGTAGCGGTCTACTTTGTATCGGATGGGGAATTTGCTATCAAAGTAACAGCATTTGCAGATACTGAGAAAGAAATCATCAAGAAGGGTAAATCTGTTAAGTTTTATGGAAACTACTCCTATGATGCTCGATTTGCACGTGATTACATCTTCCGTATGGAAATGTTTGAAGAGGTTGGCGATATCTTTATTCGTCATGATAATGCTGAAGAAAAACGTGTTGAATTTCATATGCATACCAATTACTCTGAAATGGATGGAATCAGTGATGCATCGGAATACCTAGCACAGGCGTTTCAGTGGAATCATGCAGGTATGGTTATTACTGATCATAACTGTGTGCAATCCTTCCCTAAGGCATACAAGGCTTTAAAAGGCTTGCGTAAGGCCAATCCAGATCAAGACTTTACTTTAGGTTATGGTATGGAAATGAACATGGTACCCAAACACCTAAAGATTGTGTCTAATCCTCATGGTCAAGATATTCAATCAGGCACCTATGTTGTCTTTGATATTGAGACGACAGGACTATCAGCACGCTATGATCACATCATTGAATTTGGTGCTGTATTAATTGAGAATGGTCGTACAACTGAGAGTATGCAGATGTTTATTAAGCCACCTGTCCCAATCAGTTCCTTTACAACACAATTAACCAGTATTACCCAAGCCGATGTTAATAATGCACCGGTATGGGAAGATGCTGTTGATGATATTTTAAACTTTATTCAAGATCGTATCTTAGTTGCACATAATGCAAGTTTTGATATTGATTTCTTACAAGAGAAATTACGTGTGATTGGTAGAACACCGATGAACAATACCGTCATTGATACTTTAGACTTATCACGTAGTATTTTAGATCCTCGACGATCATATCGACTGGGAGCCATTGCTCGAGCAATGAAGGTTAACTATGATGAGGAAGTTGCTCACCGTGCTGATTATGATGCTGAAGTATTAAGTCTTGTCTTTTTAAACTTTATGAGGCATGAGAAGATCAGTCATTTAAGTACAGTGAATGAATTGGATGGACTTAATGATGAAACATCATTTGCTAAAAATAGACCTACCCATGTTAATATTGTTGCGAAAAACCAAGCAGGGCTAAAAAATCTGTATCAACTTGTAAGTTTATCCCATACTGAATACTTAACTTATGATTCTGTGGCTCAACCACGTATTATTAAAGAAGCGATAGAACCCTTCAGAGATAATTTACTGCTGGGATCAGGATGTCTTAACTCAGATATCTTTGAAATTGCTGCAAACAAATCACAAGATATGTTAGTAGAAGCAATTCAGTACTATGATTATATTGAAATTATGCCACTGAACTACTATGAACCTGCGATTACTCGAGGGATGATTAGTAACAAACAACACCTACAAACCATCATCGAGAATATTGTTCATACTGCTAAAGGATTGAACAAGACTGTGATCGGTGTTGCAAATGTTCATTACAACCATCCTCGACAAAAGGTGATGCGTGATGTTTATATCAGCTCTCAAGGTTTAGGTGGAGCACGTCATCCATTGTTTATGTATGATGCTACAAAACGAGCTAACTTTGAGGCACCTGATCAACATTTTAAAACAACATCCGAAATGATGAATGATTTTGCTTATTTAGGCGATGCTTTAGCTTATGAGCTTGTCATTGCTAATCCAAAAGCATTACTAAAACAACTGGATCCAATGATAGAACCGGTTCCTGCAGACCTGTATACACCATCATTAGATCGCTCTGATGAGATGTTAACGGAAATTGTATACGATACAGCACATTCTATTTATGGAAATCCTTTACCTGAAATTGTTGAAGCACGTATTAAGCGTGAACTAGCATCCATTTTGGGACATGGATATGGGGTTATTTACTATATCTCACACTTACTGGTAGGTAAAAGTCTTGAGGATGGCTATCTAGTAGGATCACGTGGTTCGGTTGGATCAAGTCTAGTTGCAACCATGGCTAAGATTACTGAAGTTAACCCACTGGCACCACACTATGTGTGTACCAACTGTCATCACAATGAGTTCTTCTTACAAGGGGAAGTTGCTTCAGGATTTGACTTAACACCTAAAAACTGTCCGAAATGTGGAACGGATATGTTGTGTGATGGACAAGATATACCATTTGAAACCTTC
>DEPV01000035.1:19760-22556 GCA_002358955.1 Erysipelothrix sp. UBA3383
CATGCTTATACCAAAGAAATTTTTGGTGAGGACTATGTCTTTAGAGCAGGGACTATTTCTACAGTTGCTGAGAAAACAGCCTTTGGTTATGTATTAGGATATCATGAAGATCATAATCTAACCCTTAACTCACCTGCATGGAATTCATACCTTGCTAATGGTGCAGAAGGAGTTAAGCGAACAACAGGACAGCACCCAGGTGGTATTATTGTTGTTCCAAGTGATATGGATGTGCATGACTTTACACCGATTCAATATCCCGCAAACAACCGTGAATCAGCATGGTATACAACTCACTTTGAGTTCCATGATATTGATGATAACGTATTAAAACTCGATATCTTAGGGCATGTTGACCCTACGGCAATGAAACTATTAGAACGCTATACTGGCATTGATATTAATACAGTGCCGCTTAACGATGCTAAAGTTCTATCACTCTTTGGATCAACAGAAGCTTTAAATGCTGATGAGCGTCATTATAAAGAATTAACTGGAGGGCTTGGATTACCGGAGTTTGGTACACCATTTGTCCGTCAGATGCTTGAAGAAACACGTCCCAATAAATTCTCTGACTTAGTTCAGATTTCAGGACTGTCTCATGGTACGGATGTATGGCGTAATAATGCCCAAGATCTTATCAAAGAAGGATTAACACTTGATGAAGTAATCGGATGTCGTGATGATATCATGGTTTACCTAATGCAAGCAGGACTTCCTAACAAACTGTCTTTTGATATTATGGAGGCAGTGCGTAAAGGTAAAGGATTAACACCTGAGTGGATGGCAGAAATGCGTAAGTATAATGTGCCACAATGGTATATTGACTCATGCTTAAAGATTAAGTATATGTTCCCTAAAGCCCATGCTGTAGCCTATGTAATGATGGCTGTTCGTGTTGCTTGGTTTAAGGTATACCATCCAGCAGCATACTATGCCGTTTACTTTACACTGCGTTCTAACGCATATGAATTAGAAACCCAAACACAGGATATTACTGTGATTCAAAACAGATTGAATGGAATCAATGCTGCAATGCGTGATTTCCAAAAACAACATGAAGTACCAACCAAAGATAAATCTCTGGTAGATACCTTTGATGTTACGATTGAATTAATATCACGTGGCTATAAAGTATCACCACTGGATTTAATGCGATCACATGCAACTGATTGGACAGTGGATCCTGATGATCCTAAAGCTATTCTACCTCCATTTACAGCAGTTGATGGACTGGGTGCAGGAGTTGCAAATGGAATTGTAAATGCACGTCAAGAACGTGAATTCATCAGTAAGAAAGACTTAAGTTCACGCGCTGGTATCAGTGCTGCATTGATTAAGAAACTGGATGAATTACAAGTTACTAACCACTTGCAGGAATCCAACCAAATGAGTTTGTTTTAATATAATTTAAGAAATGAGGATTGTTATGAAAAGAGAAAAATTCCCTACAGAAACATTTGAGGTTACCATTGAAAGCATTGATGAGAAAGGTTTTGGTTATGCCCACATCATCCATGCTCCTGATAAAGGATCTAATGGAAAACGTTTAAACCTATTCATCACCAATGTAGTGCCGGGTGATGTAGTTCGTGTTACCGTACCTAATGCTAAGGGAAGGGGACGTGCTAATCTTGAGTATGATGAATTACTAAAGGCTGGTCCTACCCGTAATTTAGACATCAATACCGACATTGCACAATCAGGTGGTGCACCACTGCAATACATGAAATATGATGCACAACTTGAATACAAGATGGATGTCGTTAAAGGACATCTTGAAAAAGCAGGCTTTAACCCAGAGCTTGTCAAACCTATCATTGGAATGCAAGATCCAACCCGTTACCGTAATAAAATGGAATTGTCTTTTGGTGAAGAAGGACTGGGAATGTTTCAACAAGGAAACTTCAAGACCATCATTGATCTTCAAGACTCAATCCTTATGCCACAAGTGATGGTGGACATTAAGCATCTCGTAAGACAATGGCAATTAGATTTCAACTTATCATCTTATGACAAGGTAGAAGAAAAAGGCTTATTACGTAACTTATTATTGCGTAAATCCTTTGAAACTAAAGAAATCATGGTCGTTCTGTATGCTACTGAACAAGCAGCAGATCATCAAGAAGCAGCAGATGCACTGGTTCAACGTTTAACAGACTTAAACTCAGACATTGAAAGCATTCAATGGATTGAGCATGCTGAAGCAACAGAACGTGTTCAAACAGACTCTGTAGCAATTCTTTACGGTCGCGACTTCATTAATGATGTTCTTAACGGCTTTAAATACCGTATTTGGCCAGATACTTTCTTCCAAGCAACACCAGTACAAGCTGAAAAACTGGTCGAACTTGCTTTAGAAATGGCTCAAGTCACTAAAGAGATGAAGGTTTTAGACCTATTCTGTGGTGTAGGTACATTCAGTCTTCCACTAGCACGTGATAGTAAGCAATTAGCAGGTATTGAAATTGTAGATCAATCCATCCAATCTGCAATTGTTAATGCTAAGGATAACAATCTTGACAACACATTCTTTATGACAAGTGATGCCCGTAATGGTCTGATTCGTCTGAATGAAGAATGGGGACATCCAGATCTACTATTACTAGATCCACCACGATCAGGAGCAGGTGGTAAAGTGATGCGTAGTATTGGACGTTTTGGTACTGATAAAGTCGTATATGTATCATGTTCTCCTAAGAGTCTCGCAGTCGATTTACAATGGCTGATGGACTATGGGTATGAACTGATTACAGTACAACCAGTAGACCAATTCCCACATACAACACATGTTGA
>DEPV01000091.1 GCA_002358955.1 Erysipelothrix sp. UBA3383
TCCATTGAGTCGTTTCCACCTGTGTAGAATACTGTACGGATATCATGTTTTTCTAAGACTTCGAATAATTTAACGAAATCTGCTGTATTTTCACGCAGTAATTTATAACGGCATGATCCTAAAGCTGATGAAGGTGTTTGACGAAGAAGTTGGTTCTCCTCTTCACTCATGTCTGTTAAATCAACAAACATTTCTTGTAGGATTCCTTCAATCCCGTGTAATCCACCAAGAACCGTATCATAGATAGGGTTTAATTGGTTCGCTTTAACAACACCTGCAACGGTAGCGTTAATAACTGATGTTGGCCCACCTGACTGTGCCACTAAACATTTTGCCATAGTAATCGTTCTCCTTTTTTTACCACTAACATTATACACAATTCCACAGTATCATTCAAATCAATTAGATGCTTTCACACCATTCTCAAGCACTCTAGAGTAAACCTTTGCTCATTATACCTAAATTTTAGCATTATAAGCAATTTTAGGGCTTCTTGCTTATGTTTCGTACTTTACTAAAGATGAATTTACTTCTAGATGAATTGATAATCATTATCGATAGGTCTATAATTTAAGGTGATGATGAAGTGCATTTTAGATCACTTTATGGTGTTTAAAATAACTTCTGATGAGAATCAATCATATGATGATTGAAGGAGCGATAAAATGAAGAAAATGATCAATACAGCGTTTGCCTATTTAATAGTAGGACTTGTGAGTGGTGTCTTCTTTAGAGAATTTACCAAGTTTAATGGCTATACAGAATATTCACAGCTTAATGTCATGCATACGCACACCTTAGTATTAGGGATGTTTATGTTTATGATTGTTGCCCTCTTCTTTATGAAATTTAAAATGGATGAGGATAAGCGTTTCAAACGTTTCTATATTTCGTATAATTTAGGACTTTCATTAAGCTTAGTCATGATGTTGACTCGCGGTATAACACAAGTTCTTGACATTGAAGTATCTAAAGGATTGAATGCTTCCATTTCAGGAATATCTGGATTGGGACACATAATTATGACAATTGGTTTGATGTACCTTTTCAGTATTTTAAGATCCTTTGCAAAAGATTATTAATCCACAAATAGAGAACTCCAGATGATAAAGTCTGGAGTTTTTTTTGCATTAAAAAACACCATCACAGAAGTGATGATGTTCTTGTAAACTATGATTAGTTTTGGAAATACGTATGTTTTGTCTTCCATTTTGTCAGTGCTATACGAAGCCAGAATGAATAGATACCAAAGGTGATGATGGTTAGTAATAACCATTTGATCCAATGTGCAAATAAACTCATGGCACTACCATTAAACCCAAGGCGACGTCCTTGGATCACAGTATGTTCTGTTTCCCAGCGGTATACTAAACACAGTGCCCAAGGGTAAGCAATACCCAGAGTCAGTGTTGTAATCAGTATTCCAACAATGCGGTATAAAACAAATTCGAATAAACCACCATCAAAATATGAATCCATCATAAGTGTTCCCCCTAGTCGTTGTTGCGTGAATTACGGATTGCAATTAAACGTAAAATGTTCAATACCGTTGCAGCAAGTGCTGCTACATAAGTCAGTGCTGCTGCAGTCAGCATTTTTTTAGCACCATCTTGTTCAGAATCAACCAGTAACCCTTCTGAATCAATGATTGAAATTGCTCGAAATGACGCGTTGAATTCAACCGGTAGTGTTACCAATTGAAACAGTGCAGTAATTCCTAATAAACCAATACCAACCCAGAATAAATTGTTGTTTGCTAGAAAACCAATCATGATTGGAATCATTGCAAATTTACCTGCAACTACTGCTGCTGGTAAAATACGGTTTCTTAAACCGATAAAAGCATACGCTTCATTGTGTTGAATCGCATGTCCCACCTCATGAGCTGCTACCGCCACACTTGCGATTGTAGAGTCATTATAAACTTTGGGTGAGAGTGCTACAACCTTCTTTGAAGGGTCATAGTGGTCACTTAACTGACCACCCTGTGACATTACAACATCAACATCATTAATGCCTTTTGATGAAAGGATCAAACGCGCAATATCAGCACCCGTACGCCCTTCAATGGTATTTACTTTTGAATATTTTGCATAACTTGAATTCACCATGGAACTTGCTACAAGCGAAATTACCATAGATAGAATTACAAAACCAAATCCTGCCATTTCAAAATAGAATGGATTAAAAAACATAAATCTTCCTCCTTAAAGAAAATGAAAAAGGGGTTACCCCCTTTGACTGAATTATTTAACTGAGTCTTTTAGAGCCTTAGCTGCCTTAAAACCTACTGCATAAGAAGCGTTAATACGAATCTTCTCTTTAGTTGCTGGATTGAAACCATCACGAGCTGCACGATGACGAACTTCGAATTTTCCAAATCCTGCTAAATCAACAGTACCTTTGTCTTCAAGGATACCTTTTACTTCATCAAGAAAAGCTTCGATGAATTCATTTGCTTGCTTTTTACTGACATCCAGTTTAGATGCTAATGCTTCACCTAATAACTTTTTATTTACTGTTTCACTCATATTGAAACCTCCATATCATAAGATTATCTTACCATTTTAAGCCTTCAAACACAAGTATTTCCATTATAAGCATAAACCTTAAAAAACAAATTGACCCACTCTTTACTTAGTCTCAGAATGAATTGCTTCATCTTTGAGCGAACGGTTCATCAAGGCTTTAATCGCCTCGCTGGGCTGTTTCCCCTCATAAAGTACAAGATATGCCTCATTTGTCATAGGCATGTCAATTTTTTCTTCTTTCATGACCTCATAAACTACTTTTGTAGCATGAATTCCTTCTACAGTTTTAGTAATATTTGCCATGAATGCTTTTGCACTGTTGGCTTTTCCGATTTCAAACCCAGCTTGAAAGTTTCGTGAATGTTCACTTGAACAGGTCACAATCAGATCTCCAACACCGCATAAACCTAAGAATGTCTCCGCTTGTGCTCCAAAGTAAACACCATAACGGGTCATCTCAGCAAGCCCTCGAGTGATCAGTGCAGCACGTGCATTATCACCCAAGCCAAGTCCTGCAGCAGCACCTGAAATAACAGCAATGATGTTCTTAATAGCAACACCAATCTGACATCCAATCACATCTGTATTACGATACACTCTAAAATAATCATTTGAGAATAACTTTTGAATATCATAAGCAATGGCTTCATCTTTACATACAGCATTTACTGTAGTAAGAAGTCGAACCACAACTTCTTCAGCATGGGATGGTCCAATCAAACTGACAACCCCTTTACGATTTTCAGGATCAATTGCCCCTTCTATTACTTCAGAGAGTAAGCTGTGTGTAATTGGGTGAAACCCTTTTGCAACATTAATAATGATTGCAGGTTTATCAATGATGGTATTTAAACGTTGAGATACTTCTTCAACTGCAGCGGTAGGTACCGCCAATAAATACACATCACTTCCAATTAAGTCTTCAAAGACTAAACTTGCTTTTAAATTGTCATTCAAAGCGACATCATCAAAGTACAATGAGTTTTGGTGATGAATTTGAATGTCATCAACCTCTTTAGCTGAGCGTCCCCACATTAAAACATCATGCCCATTATCAGCTAAAACATTAGCCAATGCAGTCCCCCAGCTTCCTGTTCCAATCACTCCGATTTTCATGATGAACTCTTCTGACGAATTAAGATTCGTATCGGTGTTCCGGTAAAGTCAAATGCTTTACGGATTTGGTTTTCAAGATAACGTTTGTATGAGAAGTGGCACAGTTCCTCATCATTAACAAAAATTACAAAGGTAGGTGGCCCTACTGCTACTTGTGATGCATAGTACACTTTTAAACGACGCCCCTTGTGACTTGGTGGTGGTGTTAGTGTAATGGCATCATGAATCACTTCGTTTATGACTGAAGTTGAAATACGTTTTTGTGAGTTTGCATAAATATCATCGATAATTGGAATCAATGTATGCACACGTTTACGTGTTAGTGCAGATACAAATGCAATCGGTGCATAAGATAAGTATAAGAACTCAGACATAATCTTCTTACGAACGGTTTCCATACCCTCTTCTTCTTTATCGACCATATCCCATTTGTTATTAACAATTAAAATTGGCTTTCCTGCATCATGAGCATATCCTACAACATGCTTATCCTGAGCTCGAATACCATCTTCTCCATCAAGTACAAATACAACAACATCAGATCGTTCAATCGCACTCATTGCTCTTAGAACAGAGTACTTTTCAACATCTTCATACACTTTACCGCGTTTACGAATTCCTGCTGTATCAATTACAACATAATCACGATCATTGTATCTGAAAGGTGTATCCACCGCATCGCGTGTGGTTCCTTCAACATTGGATACAATAACACGTTCCTGATTCAACATCGCATTAACAAGGCTACTCTTACCAACATTAGGACGTCCTATAATACAGAATGACAATTCACTCTCATAATTGGTAATCCCTTTTTCAGGTAAGTTCTTGATGACATTATCCAGCAAATCACCAATCCCAATACCGTGTTCACACGATACAGCAATTGGATCACCATGTCCTAAACCATAGAACTGGTAAATCTCTGCTTGCATTTGAACATCATCCATCTTGTTAGCTACAACAATAACGGGTTTGTTTGTTTCTCTTAGAAGACGTGCAATATGTTCATCATCATTGGTCATACCTTCCATGGTACTTACAACAAATATAATCATATCCGCTTCATCAATTGCAATTTCAACCTGCATTTGAATTTCATCTCCAAATGCCTGTCCTTCAATCTGGATTCCTCCAGTATCAATAAATCTTAAATCTTTTGTTAACCACGTTGTCTTTCCGTACAAACGATCTCGTGTAACTCCTGGTTCATCATGAACAATGGAAATACGATCTCCCATAATACGATTAAACAACGAACTTTTCCCAACATTTGGACGGCCAACGATTGCTACGACTCCATCAATCATTTAAACCCCTACTCTCTATATAATTCATCACTAACACAACAATCTCTTCAATACTTAAGTTTGTCGTATCAATTTCTAATGCACCATCAACTTTAATCAGTGGTGACTCACTGCGTGTTGTATCACGATGATCACGATCTACCAGATCATTATAAACATCATCAAACTCAACATCTTGTCCATTTTGAACCATTTCTTCAAAACGACGCTTAGCACGAACTGCAACATCTGCAGTTTGAAAAATCTTCACTTCTGCATCGGGTAATACTACCGATGTAATATCACGCCCATCCAGTACAAATCCTTTTTTGGAAGCAATGCGACGTTGTTGATCCACTAAGGTACTGCGAACTTCTTTGTATTTTGAAATTACAGATGCTCCTTGTGATACCACATCCGTACGAATCAAGTTTGAAACATCCGTCCCATTTGCAATAAACGATCCATCCTTTTGTAAACTGATTTCTGTATTCTTACACATTGCAACAACACTTGCCTCATCGTTTAAATCGATGTGGTTGACAATGCACTGATACGCAATCGTACGATACATGCCTCCTGTGTCAATGTGTGTATATCCCAAGTTTTTTGCCAGCGCTTTAGCAATGGTACTCTTTCCTGAAGCACTTGGCCCATCAATTGCTATATTAAACAAATCGTTACCTCCATATATTTGATACAATCAGCATAATAACAACAAAGATTGCTAACATTAAAAGACTTAATGTCACATTTAACAATCGGTTGGTCTTCACCATTGTATCGGTCATTTCTTCTATATTCTTTTCTTGATCTATCACTTTAATCGATAAAGTCTGCGTTTGTTCTAGAAGTTGACGTGTCACTTCATGATCCACTGCCACTGTTTCCAAGTCCTGTGTTTCAAAATCTTCCACTCGGTTCTCTTCTTTTAATTCCAGTGTCATAGGCTCATCAGTTACAGTTTCATTCAGTATTTCTGATTCTGAATCTGTATCTTTAAGTTCAGACTCATCTCCCAAGACAGATTCTAAAGAATCCATCAATGCTTCTTCCTGAGCTTCTGTAAAGGATTCAGCAATCACTTCACCCTCATACTCATCTTCAACCATGCGTTGAACTTCAATCGCAATGGTCTCTTCATTGTGAGCTGCATCCGTATCAAAACGTTGCAAATGATCCACTGCAGTAAAGTGTTTGGTCAATTGCTCTTCTTCTGGTTCTGACACTTCTTCATATGTTTCTTCAAGTGTTGCAGGCTGAACAGGCTTTAGATAATCTAAAGTATCCATTGCTTGCAAGTCTGGATCAATCTCTGTTAAAAGATCATCGATCCCACTTGGAACAAACGGTCCTTCTTGTAAATAATCAGGAACCTCTCTTGATTTATGTTCTTCAATATCAAGGTTTAAATCCCTTAAGATATTGGTCGTGGTATTTTCAACATCACGATATCCTTTTTTAACATTATAAGCTTTAACTTCTTGTAGAAAATCATTGAGATACGTGCTTTCGAAAGTATCAAACTCATCATGAGTTTGAAAACTTAAGCTTTCGTTCTGCGGTACTTCTACAGGTTCTATAACACTAGCTTCAACATGGGTATCTTCAAGCACAGCCTCACTTAAATCTTGTTTTAAAACTTTCTCTTCAAGATTGCGGGCATGGTTGGGATTGTCTTGCGTTGGATTGCTTGTCATCTTTCCAAATTGCTGATCAATCGCATTCAAACGATTGGCAAAATGGGATAAATCATTGGATTCAACCTTACTTTCAGTATCACTTGCAATTTGTGAATACAACTCTGCATTTTTACTAACTCGAGATCTCATAATAAGCACACTCCTTATTGACAATTATACCATAAAACTATTGTTTCAACCTATCAAAAAACGGCTTCAAAATGACAAAGAGTCCCATTAATATGGAGCCTTTAATCAGGTTGAAGGGTAAATATACGGTATTTAAAATAGTCCACGCACCCTCATGGCTTAAACCATAAAGTGGAAACGTGACATAGTAGTTAAAAAGATGCATTAAGCCTGCACCAATAAACACGGCAAGTACACTCATACCAAAAGTTGCGGGTTTTCCCCATTGGCGATAGCGAAATGCTAAAGCAATTGGCATTGAGATAAATACTGCATATGCAAAGTTTGCAATTTCTCCTACAATCCCTGCATTACGTGAGATAAAGAACACATGTAATAGATTCTTTATAAGTGCAATCATAATAACTGCACCTGGACCAAATAGAGCTCCTCCAACAATCACTGGAAAATCACTAAAATCAATTTGAAGTGGTGATCCTGCGAGTGGAAACTCAAAGAAAAATAGCACTACTGACAATGTACTGAGAAATGCTATCTTTACCATTTGGTGTGTATTCGTTTTTTTCATCTTCATATCCTCCTGTGCGAAAAAAATGATACACTCCAGGAAAGCATGAAAAAAAACTTCTTCCATCCAGACTATACTGTCGGTACTGGAATTTCACCAGTTCAACTTTTATCAAAATTGATAAAAGCTCGTGGACTCTAACCACCGGTCGGGAATTACACCCTGCCCTGAAGTATTCGTCTTAATTATAGAATGAATGGCATTAATAAGATACCTTTGTACTCTGTTTAAGCCTCAAATCATCACTCATTCCAAGATTTCTAGAGAAAGATGTCTAATATGTCTCTAGACAGCATATTTTCACAAAAAAGACTCCCTAAGGAGTCTGAATTTAAGATATGAATAATTGCTTATGCACGTCCTGAGTATTTACCATCAGCAGTAGAGATTAAGATAACCTCGCCTTCATCGATAAATAATGGAACACGAACATCAAATCCTGTTTCAACTTTAGCGTTCTTTTGCGCATTTGTAGCAGTATCACCTTTAACAGCTGGTTCTGCTTCAATAACTTTAAGTGCCATGTTAACTGGTAATGTTACTCCAAGTACTTCTGTTTCGTAGAAAACAACTGTTACATCAGCATTTTCTTTCATGAAGTTCATTTCCCATTCCAAGCGTGATTTTGGAATTTCAATTTGCTCGTATGTTTCACCATCCATAAATACAAGTGCTTCACCTGCATCGTATAGATATTGCATTTCACGACGATCAATCATTGCAGAAACTAATTTGTCTCCACCAATAAATGTGAGTTCAGTAACTGAACCTGTACGCATGTTACGTACCTTCGCTTTAATAATCATTTGACGTTGCGCTGTTTTGTTTTGTGATGTATCAAGAACTTGGTATAAGTTTCCTTCATAGATAATCGCGTTACCTGATCGTAAATCGTTTGATATAATCATTGTTTATTCCTCCGTTATAGTCTGTATTACACTTCCATCACTAATTATATCATACTTCATTACATATTCGCTATCCCCAATCACTACTGTTATGACATCTTCATACCGTTGAGTATAAACCTGTTTGTCATTGTAATCAAAATTAAATTCACAAGCTTCCAAATTTAGATCATCATCTACTTCCCACTCAAAGTCCTCATCATCAAAATCCTCAAACTCATCCTCTTCATAATCAATGTCTTCATCAGTGACCGGTAAGCAATTATTACGATAATAATTCAATACTTCGTCTTGAATATCCAAACGTTCTTGAACCAAGTTTATGTAATATCTTTTCTGAGTTACACGTGCCCGTTGAATAACAAGGGCTTGAAACCAGGAAAGAAAACTCAATAAGATACACAAGGTATAAAGAAGGATGCTTCCTTTCTTAGGGTTCAAGACAAAATACCTCATCTTTAATAAACACACTCAAACACCCTTCATGATTTGCAACTTGGTCCACATCAAAGAGTAAGATTTCATAACCCGGTGTTTTGACAAGTCGATTACGATCAAAATAAATGCTGTAGGTTTGATGATTATAAGAGTATTGAATCGAATGATCCACTACTTGAGGATTTCCTACTGTTTGCATCAAGTAGCGATATTGAAATTTAAAAACCTCAAATTGTTCTAATCCAAGATCCTCATGGGCGATCATATTGCGTAATATTCCTAATGATAAAAGAAGAATTAGAGGTGTTAGTAATAAAACAATCAAAACCTCTACTAAAGTGAATCCTTGTTTCATGAATATACCACCAGCAATAAATGAATCATCATCATAAAGACAAACATCGCAAGTACCAATTCTACCAATGTAAATCCATCATTCACAATAATAACGTCCCATTCCTAATTGGAAGACACAACGTTTATTGTTAAAAGTAATACTTTGAGCTTGGTTGATATTAGCGCGATGATTAAAGCTCAAGGTGTGATTCATACTTTGAGTAGAATACGTTGCCATTGCTTTTAACTGTAAATCAGTAGCATTTAAAAACCCATCACTTTGAGACAGAATCACTGGTACACCAATAATCAAAGTTAAAAGACTAATCAAACTCATCACCAAGACCATTTCAACCATCGTAAACCCACTATTGTACGGCTTGCCCATTGCTGATTGAAATCCTTCCTTGATCATGACATAGCGTTTGTCTTTGTGTAATTAAGCCATCATCAACCAGTTGTTGGGTATCGGTTGGTACTGCATCATTTTTGAGTTGATATTGAAGTATAGCAGCATCAACAATTTTAAGTTGCGCATCACACCCCTTATCATTTACAATCTTCATTGTTTTCTGGATATTGGGTAAAGTCAGTAGAAAAATAATCACAATAACACTCATAACCAAAACCATTTCAATTAACGTAAATCCTTTCTTCATAAAACCTCCAAGACCTGTAAAGGCAGATATAAAACAGAATAGAATATAGCAACAATAACAATCAGAAAACAAAAGACAGCAGTTTTTAAAGCCAATGAAAACTTATTAATATCACGTTGGATTTCTACTTCCATCAACTGACAATAACGTTGTAAATACAACTTCAGATCAGCATGATGATATCCCATCTTCATAAAATCTATCATCGTATCATCAAAGAACTCAAGGTCCATTGCAACATGAAGTGCAAGCCCTTGATCCAGCTGACTTTCAACATGATATGACAACCACTTATTGATGACTCCTACTGATGATGTTCTTAGAAACGAAACCATATTACTGGTTTTCATATCAAACTGCAGAAATAAATTCATCATCATGCTGTATTGATACGAGATTAATCGCTTGTAAGCTTTCGAATGTTGGGTAAGAAATACATTCAACAAGACACGATTATCATGAGATTGAATGAGTAAGAGTGTAATGATGAGTAGAATAACAATCGTATTAAATAGACTCAATATCATTTTAATAAAGAAAACATAAGTTTTAAGTTGTGTAACATCACTTCCAAAGTCACTAAGGAGTGACCTTATTCCAGGTTCAAAGCGATACAGAAAGAAATAGGACAATGCAATTCCCATTAACAATAAAAGTAAACTGTACATCAGTTTTGAAGCAATCTTTTGAAAGAGTTCTTTGGTAAATTGATGATAATGGTATAAAAACTCTAAAGTTTGTAACGGTGGTAATAACTGAAGTAAGTCAGGTGCCGTCTTGGGATAGGTTTGAATAATAAAATCCTCAAAATTAAGTTCCATTTCAAAGTGCTCAAAAGAGACCCCATGACCCATGTAGTTGATCATCTTTTCAATCTTTTGATGATGTTGATGCCTTGTGTAGTATTGTTTGAATTGCTTTGTAATCCGCTGTTTTATAGTGCACACGTACGCTTTCATCCACGACCTCCATTTCCTGATACACAACCGCCTGCAAACACGTACTGAGCTCATATTGACTCACACCAAGGTCTAAGAGTCGGTGAACCGTTGATTCAATCGAACTGGAGTGAATGGTACTCAAGACAAGATGACCCGATAACCCACAGCGTATGCACTGTTTTAAATCTTGTTCGGAACGAATTTCTCCCAGTACGATAACATCCGGATCATGACGCAACAACTGGTTTAATCCCGTCTCAAAGGTTAAATTCTGATGTTCGTTTAATTCCAATTGAATGCAAAATGGATGGATTGTTTCAATTGGATTTTCCAGGGTGAAGATTTGTGAGTTTTCAAGAGTTTTTAAGGCATTGAACATGGTCGTAGTTTTACCACTACCAGTCATTCCTGAGAAAAGAACAACACCATGGCGTTTCTGAATGGCGTTTTTAATAAACCTACGAGTCACCGGTTTCAATACAGATTGTTCTAAAGTATCAATGGCATTCATGTTTAGAATACGCAGGACACCATGTTTACGTAGTGGTGTTTCAAGTGCTGCAAAACGAAGATGGTATTCAATCCCTTCAATCATGTAAGTAAAGGATCCACTTTGAGGTTGGGTCCCTTTTGATAGGTCAAAGCCGGCTTTAAATCGCAAGTATTCATAACATGCACCTAAAGACACATCTTCAATTACATTGAGATTCAGTTTATGCCGACGAAGCAGAAGTTTGGGTGTTTCACCAATATCAAAATGCAAGTCGCTGACCTGGTGTCGAATTGCATCGTGCATTAATGTATCAAAGTATTGTTCTATCTTTACCATGCTCTTAATTAAGACACAATTGAATAAAGTCCTAAGGAAAGACGAAAAAAAACGCTAAAGTTTAATTTAGCGCTTTAATTTAAAGTCCGCGTTGTTGGCGAACGTATTGAATATAAGGGTTGTTTTTAATTTCAGTTTGAAGACTAGTCTTTTGACCATGGCCTGAATAGATTGTAAAGTCATCATTTGGAAAACGGGTAATGAAACGTTCAATGGAATCAAGCATGACATCTTGACTTCCAGTTACAAGATCCATACGGCCGACTCCATTTTTAAACAGAAAATCACCACAGAACAAGTCCTGATCAAAAAGGAAACTTTGAAGTCCTGAAGTGTGTCCTGGTGTGTCCATGATTTCAAATTCAAAGGATCCAATCTTTTTTAAACCAGCATTTAAATCCAGTGTATTGATGTTCAGAGATAATGGTGTTCCGATCATGCTAGAAAGATTCAATGCTGGATCTGCAAGAAATTTCTTTTCTAAAGGGTTGATGTAGACCGGCACATCGTAATGTTCTAGTAAGGTTTCAATCCCTGCAATATGATCAATGTGACCATGTGTTAAAAGAATTCCAATCAGCTTATCATCTGCAAGTGTGTTTTGAATTCTATTGAATTCACCTGTCGTAGTAAAGCTGGGATCAATGATTAAAGCTTCTTGATTAAGACTTAAAATGTATGTATTGGTGTCCAGTGGACCCATGACAAATTTATGTATTTTCATAGTATCTTAAAAAAAAATAAGCCTTGCGACTTATTTCTTTTCCTTATGTAATGTATGTTTCTTATCACGTGGACAGTACTTGTTGACTTCCATACGCTCTAATTGAACTTTTTTATTACGTGTAAAGTTGTAGTTTTCTTCTTTGCACTCTTGGCAAACTAATACAGCTTGTGTTCTCATCTTACGACCTCCATATTTGACATTATATTTTGCTAAATTATTATACCATAGATAGAAACTATTTCAAATAGTTTTCCACGATTCTTTTACTCAGTAATGCACATTGGTTCACAAGACCATCTGTAACATCATCTGTGAATGCATCCGGATGAATGCATGCAATAGCAACCTCAGGCTCTTCAAAAGGTGCAAAAGCGATGAAGTTGTGATTCTTCATAGCAACCCCTTGTGAGTGAAGTTGGGCAGTACCTGTTTTACCTGCAGATGAAATGCCTGGTGTTGTAAACCCGTTACAGTTACCAAAGGCAGAACAGCGACGCATCCCTTCTAAGGGACGGTCAAGAATTTCTGGATTATCAATGGTATCCAGTATCTCTACAGGGTTTTCATAGACAACACGTCCCGTAGAGATATCTTTGGCTTCCAGTACTAAACGTGGGCGTAATCGGTACCCTCGGTTTGCCAGAGTGTTGACATACTGGCTTAATTGCATGGCCGTATAGTTATCATACTGACCAATTGAAAACTCTAAAGCAAGTCCAGGATTGACGTTATCACCCTTGTACCCTACGGCTTCAAAAGGATAATCAACCCCCGTTACAACACCCAATCCAAAGCGTGAGTAGTAATTACGCATCATACCCATTAAGGAATCCAAATCTTCAAAGATTAAAGGACCATTGGGTACGTATTGTGATCCTGCTAGGGCGATGGTTGTATAGAACATGTAGATGTTAGAAGACATTTGAATTGCTCCTATATCATCCAGTGCTCCCAGGTTACGATAAGATCGTCTGACTGGTGTTCCTTGAATGTACATCTCCTTATCAAGAAAGACTTGCCCCGGTTTAATGGCACCCTCATTTTGTCCCATGTAGATGGTTGCTGGTTTAACAACCGATCCTACAGGACTTGATTTAATCATGGTCAGTTGTGGGTCGTTGTAATACGTCCCATCATCTGCTCGTACCATCGCTGCCATGGCTAGAATATCACCGTTGTTAGGATTGGTGATGATGGCATGCATCTCTTTAGAGAAGCGACGGCGGTTGTTATTGCGATCACTTTCCAGTTGTTTGATGATTTCCTCTTCTAAGAAGGCCTGTAATTCACTATCAATACTCAGGCGTAAATCATTACCTGGACTTCCTTCTTTCACCAGTTGTAATTCTTTCGTGACAGGATCGTGGGTATAAACTGACTTCACACCTTTAAGAAGGCTCTCATACTGGTACTCAAGACCTGAAATTCCCACTGCATCGTTATACCCATAGTTTAAGGCATTGTAGAATGCAGATTTCTCTACACTTGAAGGACCAATCTTACCGTAGATGGAATTTAATCCATAATCATCATTGTATTCGCGCTCCCATGTAATTTGAGATGAGAAGCCAGGTAGTAGTGATTGATGTTCAGCTAGAAAAGCAATGTCTTCAACAGAGGCATCTTTATGAATGATGGCTGTGTTGTTGCTTTCAATCGTACGCATCAGAAGGTAAACTTTAAAGCTTTCCTTCTCAAACTCACTTAGATCGGCCAGCATCTCGTCGGTAATCTTAGAACGCTCAAAAGCATTGATTTCAGCATCCGTAGCTTTATCAGCCTTCAATTGTGCCATCTCTTCTTCAGTGATTGGGTGGGTGCTGGGATCATTCTTTTTCTTTCTTAAATAGAGCCATGCATCCTTAGATTCACGTTCTGTCAGTGTAAATTCAAGATCAAAACTTTCAGCGAAGTTTTGGGCAATTTGCCACTGTTCAGAATCTTTAAGTCCAGTTTTAGGTTTGACATAAACAATGTTGTTCACCCCTTTACTGGATACTAAGCTTACATTATTACGATCAAACATACCCCCACGTTTGGTATCGTATTTATCATCGGGTGTCTGATATTTTTCATACAGGGCTTCATAATGGGATGCATCAAGAATTTGAATCTTGTACATTCTGAAAATCAAGACAGCTGCTAAAATAACACAGATTCCTATGAATACATTCAAACGGAAATTGACAATCTTATGAATGTTGAATTTCTTTTTTAAATGATCACTACTGCCCTTATAATTGGTTTTACGATCTTTTGAAGAATTCATAGTGGCTCCCTTCTTTTACTTATTTTGCTTGTTTTGCTTTTGCACGTGCTTTCTTTTGTTCTCTAATTTCAGCACGGATCATCTCACGGCGTTTACGACGCATGAGGTTTTCAATTTCAGCCTTACGAGCTTTTTTATATCCCGGTTTTACTTTAATATCCTTACGGTTTAAGATTTGCGCAACTTCAGGATCAATTTGTTTTTGACGTTTTGCAATGTTGTAGAATGGACGTACATCTTGTAGTGTCCCATCTTTAATACGTTTGTAATCAAAGCTGATACCCTGTTTCATCAAGCGTACTACAGCGGATTGATCTTTAGGACCTACCAGTGAGATTGCCATCCCTTCACGTCCTGAGCGTCCTGTACGCCCTGCACGGTGAGTATAGAAGGATAGATCATGACTTGGTAGTCCAACATTAATAACATGTGAGATTTCAGGTAAGTCAATACCACGAGCTGCAAGGTCAGTAGCTACAATGTAGCGTACCTTTTTAGCATGAATGCGGTTGACCACTTGCTTACGTCCACGGTCTGATACATCACCATGGATCTCAACACAGTCAATACCATAATCACGCAGGTATGCTGCAATGGCAATTGCTGATTGTTTGGTATTGGTAAAGACAATTGCTAGAAGGGGTGAGATGCTTGATAAAACATCAAGTACCGCCTCTTCATCAGAGCGGTGTCTTTGATTGATTAAGACATGTTGAATACGAGGTTTTAGTGCCTCTTCACCTTGTCCATCAATATCAATAGGACGTTTTAAGTATTTCTTGATGAATGCTTTTAGACCCACTGGAATTGTTGCTGAGTACAGCATAAAGATTGTATGGTCTAACATGCGTGATGCAATTTGATCTACTTCAGTAATAAATCCGTAGTCTAGCATCATATCCGTTTCATCAATGACTAAAACCTTAACAGAGTCCAAACGGATGATGTTATCGTTGATGATTTCTTGCATTTTACCCGGTGTTGAAATAAGAAT